>CAYUEH010000107.1:0-6619 GCA_964442465.1 uncultured Laspinema sp.
GATTGGGCCGCTTTGATGGCAATATCCAGGACTTCTTTCAGGTCTTTTTGTCCGATATAATCAGCCAATCGGTGGGGGCGAATGCTTTCTTCCTGCTGAATGTTGGTTTGTTCTTCCGGGGTGGCTTGAGGTTCGAGGAGTCCGGGGTTTGAAGGATTATAGGTTGCCCCTTTTTCAGCAGTTTTGCGCTCTTTCTGAGGTGGATCGGTGGGGTTATGGGAGGAGATGATTGCCATGAGTGCCTTTGTTCGTAGACAATAGTGCGAATGCGAATGGCACGAAGCGCCATTTTTAGGAAGAATGCTCGGATACCCCTCACCCTAAATCCCTCTCCATCCCCCCTACCCCCCTTTGGAAGGGGGGGGGGGGAGAGGGACTTCAATCCGGCTCCCCTTCTCCCATTTTGGGAGAAGGGGTTGGGGGATGAGGGCCAATTTAGTAAAGATGCTCCAACGGATTTAAACAGGCTATTTTTATGAGTTATGACTAATTTATCTTCTTTAACCGTACCGGATTCAGTCAGCTTCGCGGAGGCGATCGCCCTAACTGAATCGTTCTTAGAACAAATGGCGACAGGGGCGCTTTCCGAAGCTCAGATTGCTCAGGTAACGGAAAATCTAGTGCGGACTCAAAATGGGGCGCGGGGGTTTTTCGTGACTTATTTGAGTGATGAGAGTCCGTTGCCCGATTGCCCCTCTCCGGGAATTTTCCAGGGATTAGGGTCGTCTGAGGAGATTGTTTCGGAACTGATGGTGAAAAATTTGGCCATGTCTTCGGCAATGGTGATTGCTCATCGGCGTTCCGGGGATGAAACGACGGCTCAAGGATCCGAACGAGTGCGCGATCGCAGTACGGTGATTATTAAAACCCTAGCTTTGCCGACGATGCAAGCTAAGATTGCATCTTTGTTAGAAACCATCCGCACTGGAAGGGGAAGTTATCAGTCATTTTTAGAACGCTGGAAGTACGATGCCGAACAAAAAGCGGCGATCGCCAAGGCGTTGCAAGCTGTTTTATAGGAAAAAGCACTACTTTTGATGAAATCAATCGACATTTACCCCACAAGGGGCTATCTGGACCGCGCGGCGATCGTTAACGATGAGTTGGTTCTGCAAGGATGGGTGGCCCCGATTCAAGGCGACTGCCTAGTAGACCAATTTCAAGTGACTTTTGCTCATGAGCCCTTGAGCAATTTAAACTGCACCCTGGGGATGCCTTCGGAGGATGTGAAAAAGGCTTATCCCGACTTAAAAGGGGCTGACAAAGCGCGGTTTGAGATTCGCGCTCCCCTCACCCGGGAACAGCAACAGCAGCAGCAGGATCTGTTGATTACGGCAACTCCTTTGGTGAATGGGGAACCGGGGACGATGTTGTTGACGCTGATGGAACCCACCTTACCCCTGCCTCCGGAGGAGTACATCCAATATATTGGGGGCGGTTTTACGAATATTGGCTTAGAGTTTTTGGGCTATTTTATCCAACGGGGGATATTACGACCGAGCGATCGCGTCTTGGATGTGGGCTGTGGAATTGGTCGGATGGCCTACACTTTGGCCTATTATCTCAATGATCACGGGAGTTATGAAGGGTTTGATATTCATAAACCCCTGATTGAGGTGGCGGCTCAAACCTTTGGCGATCGCTGTCGGAACTTTCGCTTTCAACACGCGGATATCTACAACCCGATGTACAACCCAGACGGTCCTGTACAAGCGGCACAGTATCGCTTTCCCTATCCTAATGAGCGGTTTAATTTTGTATTTTTAACCTCGGTGTTCACCCACATGAGAGCCCCCGAGGTCCGTCAGTACCTGAATGAGATTCACCGGGTGCTCAAACCGGGGAGTCGGTGCGTGATGACCTGTTTTTTGCTCAATCCCGAGTCAGAATCTTATATTCGCCGGGGGAAAAGCTCCCAGAATATTGTTCATAAATTAGAAGAGTGTTTTACCAGTACCCTGGATGTCCCGGAACAGGCGATCGGGTTTAAGGAACCTCTGCTGTTAGAGTGGATCTCTAAAAGAGGATTGAGTGTCGTCGGAAAATATTATGGCGGATGGTGTGGACGCCCATATCTGACGAGCTATCAGGATATACTGGTTTTGCAAAAAGACTAAGAAAATATGCTTAGAACTTTTCCCGTTAGACTATTCTGACTGGGGATTGGTTATCCTAAGCTCTAAGCGCGATCGCCATTAGTGGGGAGAACCCTCCCGTAAGCGCGATCGCCTCTAAGTCTAGTTTATTTCGGCTCATGGTGTTGGACGATCCCCATTCAGGCGATCGGCCAAGTGTTGCCACAGCAATCGCACCCATGAAGCCCCCTATCTGTAGTTGTGGGTGAGGATGTGAAAATTGGTCAGAACAATCAAAGGCGCCTTTCGCAAGGCAAACCCCATTTCCCAAAGGTCATTGATCGACGAACAACTGTTAGTCAAGCTCAACCTGCTCAAAACCCTGGTCCAACGAGACTTAGCCGCCCGTTATAAAGGGTCCGTTTTGGGCAATTTATGGCCGTTACTCAATCAGCTTTCCCAACTGCTGATTTACACCTATGTCTTCTCTGTTATTTTAAAGGTCAAGCTTCCGGCCAATAACTTACCGGAAAATAGCTTTACCTTTGGTTTATGGTTGTTTGCCGGATTGGTTCCCTGGATTGCCTTCACCAGTGGCTTTATGCAAGCAGCCAATGTGGTCGTGGGACAACCCAATTTAGTCAAAAAAGTGGTTTTCCCCCTCAGTTTACTGCCCTTGGTCCCGGTCCTCTCGGCTTTTATTGAAAGCACCTTTGGACTAATGGCCTTAATTTTCATGTTGGCAATTTCTTCCGATACGCTACATCCAACGCTGTTCCTCCTTCCCTTGGTATGGGGGACGCAACTGCTGTTTACGGCTGGATTGGGATATTTAACTTCGGGATTCACGGTGTTTTTGAGAGACATTCCCCAAACGTTAATTGTCTTGGTGAATCTGTGGTTTTATTTAACCCCCATTTGCTATCCAGCAACGGTGATTCCTGAGCAATGGCGCGAGTTAGTATTTTGGTTGAATCCAATGGCGGCGATCGCAGAAACCTATCGTGATATCATCCTCGTTGGCGAAATCAACCACCCCGGAGAATGGGCCGTTGCCTCCCTCATTTCTCTCCTCATTTTTGGCCTCGGTTTCTGGTCCTACCGTCGCTTACGGCCCGCCTTTGCTGATGTTATCTAAATAAAGAATAAAGGATGAAGGATAAAGGATGAAGGAGATAACGACTGAAGTCGTTACTACAAACTGTTTTTACTAATTTCTCTACCCCATCCTCCCCATCCTCCCCCACCTCCCCCATCCCTCCTCCACACCTTGACCATGCCGTTTCATACACCAATAAACTCATGGGTGAAATTGCAATTTCGCTAAAAAATGTTTCCAAATGCTTCAAACGGTATCGGCATCCTGCCGATCGCCTCAAAGAAATTCTCCTCCCCGGCAAAGTCCGATCGGATGAATTCTGGGCTTTACGGGATATCTCCCTAGAACTTCCTAAAGGCAAAACCCTCGGCGTTGTCGGTCGCAATGGGTCCGGAAAAAGTACCCTCCTCCAAACCATTGTAGGCACTCTATCTCCCACCATCGGCGAAGTCGAAGTCAAAGGCAGAATTTCCGCACTCCTAGAACTCGGCAGTGGGTTTAATCCCGAATTTACCGGGCGGCAAAATGTGTTTTTTAATGCTCAATTACTCGGTCTCTCTCAACAAGAAGTTGAGAACAGATTCGATGAAATAGTCGCCTTTGCGGATATTGGCGATTTCCTGGATCAACCCGTCAAAACCTACTCCAGCGGGATGTTTGTCCGGTTAGCCTTTGCCGTTGCTACCAGCGTTGACCCGGATATTCTGATTGTGGATGAAGCCCTTTCTGTGGGAGATGAAGCCTTTCAACGCAAGTGCTTTGCCCGGATTGAAACCATCCAAGAACGCGGCGGGACGATTTTATTTGTCTCCCATGCTGCGGCGATGATTATTGAGTTATGTGATTCCGCCATTTTCATGCATGATGGGGAATTACTGCTCTATCATACGCCCAAAATTGTGGTGGATAAATATCAAAAATTAATTTACTCTCCCCCCCATAAAGTAGAGGCGTTATGCGACGATATTCGCAAGCTCAATCAGGAAAAAGATGAGCCAGAAGACTCGGAAAAACTCCCCCTGTTTACTCCACATTCCAGTGAATTTGCCATCCCCGCCTCGTCGGGTCCGGTGGAACAGGCCGCGCGGGCTTATTATGATGAGGACCTGCAACCGAGCAATACCCTCCACTACGAATCGCGAGGGGCGAAAATTATTGAACCCCACATCATGACCCCCACTGGGAAAAAAGTCAATAACCTGGTGGGTCGTCACGAATATGTTTACACCTATACGGTGGAATTTTTGGAGTCCGCTTCTCAAATTCGCTGTGGGATGTTGGTGAAAACCATTAGCGGGTTAGACTTGGGTGGGGCGTCTCATTCCTTTTCTGAACATTCTCTGCAAACCGTTGAAGCCGGGACGAAAGTTGTTGTAAAATTCCGGTTTAAATGTTTGCTGAATCCGGGAGTCTATTTTTTAAATGCTGGAGTTTCAGGGATTGTCAATGGGGATTTTACCTATTTAGCCCGTTGTATTGATGTGGCAATGTTCCGGGTTCAACAGGAACAAAGTTTATCCGCTACCGGCATTGTCGATTTACTGGTTAAACCCACGGTTACGGTTGAGACAGAGGTCCCGGAACTGGTCAAAGAAATTGAATTGATTTAATTTGATTTAATGGAGTTCTTGCATAAATTTCTTAAGCCCCCCTTAAAAAGGGGGGTTTGGGGGGATCAATCCGGATTTTTGCAAGAAGTCTAAGTTTGACTGGTGACTGAATGAACCCAAAATTTCCACCCAACCTCCCCTCATTAACCCGGATTCAGGGGGGAGGATGGGACTGTGGAGATGTTCTTTAATTGATACGGATACAAGGAATCATGTCGTTGCCTCTGATTGTCACCGGAATGCACCGTTCGGGCACTTCTCTGATCGCTTCGTTGATGAAAGTCATCGGGGTGGAACTTGGCGATCGCCTCTATCAAGCAGACTGTTTTAATGTCAAAGGATATTTCGAGGACCTGGATTTTCTGGAGTTTCAGCGATCGCTTCTCCAAGACAGTTGTCCCCCTGGGGACCCCGGTTGGCCGGATTGGGGTTGGACGGAACAGGAATCCCTCAATGTTGACCACTTTCAAACAGGTTTGGCAACGGCACAAGGGTTAATTGACCAACGAAATGCTCAAGGAGGACTCTGGGGGTGGAAGGACCCCCGAACCTCCCTGATGTTGGATTTTTGGCAGGAATTACTCCCCGAGGCGCGTTATTTATTCGTGTATCGTCTCCCCTGGGATGTGGTGGATTCCATTTTGCGTTTAAATAGTGGAATTTTTTCCCAGCGTCCCGACTATGCCATCCGCAGTTGGGCCTATTATAATCGCCATATTTTGGATTTCTATCGCCGTTATCCCGATCGCTGTCTGTTGGTGAATATTAATGCGCTTTTAGCACAACCGACTCACCTGGTCAAGCTGTTAGAAACGAAGTTAAATCTTTCAGTGAAATCGGAATTAGATGACCGGGCATTCCACACCATTTATGACCCAAATTTGTTTCAGCAATTGCCCGGGGAACGCCCCTTAGTGCGGTTTATGCAACATCCGGAACTCCCCTATCTTTCGATTTTAGAAGAACTGGATTGGACGGCAGATCTCCCCAGTCATTTTACTCCCGAGCCCCAGTCGGATTCGTTGCCTTTAGAAATTTATCCCCTCTGGTTACATCATGAAGCGGTCCAGGCCAAAATTCAGCTTGAAACCCTGGCCAATAGGGCTTCGGGGGTGGGTGAGCTTCAAGGGGAATGCGATCGCCTCCGAGACCAAATTGCTTGGATGGAAACCTCAAAGTTCTGGAAACTCAAGGTAAAATGGTCTGAATTGAAAGGGGCAGTTGCCCGCACTATCAATCTCAAATCAAGTCAATTATAGGACCAGGGTAATATGTCGGAATCGGCAGCAGACTACGCAATATCCAAGATAGCGGTATCGGTGATTATTCCTTGTTACAACCAAGGAGAGTTTGTTCTAGAGGCGATCGCCAGTGTCGAAAGCTGTCAAGACCCGGTTTATGAAATTTTAATTGTTAATGATGGTTCCACCTCCCCGGTGACCCAAAAGGTGCTGACTTATCTCCAAGAAAAGGGCTATCAGGTGATTAACCAATCCAATCAAGGACTGGCTGCTGCCCGCAATACCGGCATCAAAAAGGCCCAGGGTCGTTATATTTTACCCTTGGATGCTGACAATAAAATTAAACCGGCTTATATTACCGAAGCGGTGGCTATTTTAGACGAACACCCGGAAGTGGGTGTGGTTTATGGCAATGCGGAATTATTTGGAGAAAAGACGGGGATTGTTGAGGTTCCCGACTTTGATATCAATCGCCTCGTTGCCGGAAATTATATTGATGCCTGTGCGGTGTTTAGAAGAACCGTTTGGCAGGACTGTGGGGGATATGATTCCCAGATTCCCCAAAAGTTAGGCTATGAAGATTGGGATTTTTGG
>CAYUEH010000107.1:6719-11821 GCA_964442465.1 uncultured Laspinema sp.
GAAATTGCGGCCAATTTGACCAAAACTGAGGTGAAATTAGCGGTTTTGCGATCGCAATTGGAAGAAACGGAAACCGAGTTACAAGTGCTCAGAGCCCGAGTTCAAGAAACGGAGGTATTGGACCCCAGGGAAAAAATAGCCGAGTTGGAGGAGGAAATCCAGGACTTGCAAGAGCAACTGGGGCGATCGCAAGGGGAAAAGCAATCGTTAGCGTCTCAAATCCAGGACTTACAGCAGCAGTTGGCGCAATCTCGCGCTGATTTTGAGGTGGAACGGGAGGAAGCAGCGCAGTCGGCGCAACAGCAGCAGCAGGAACTGGAACAAACCCGGACCCAGATGCAAGCGCAACTCGATGCACTCACCCACCAGTCCCAACAGCAAATCGCCCAACTCCAGGCGGAGTGGGAGGGCCAACTTCAGGAGCGCGATCGCCTCCACCATCAACTCCAATCCCAGATTGTACAGACTCAAGCCACCCTGGAACAAGCCCAACAGGAAATTGCAGCGATGCATACCAGTAAATTCTGGAAATTACGGACCCAATGGTTTAAGCTAAAACAAGCTTTCCGGATGACAAATCCGGTGAAGGGATGATGAATGTTAGTTCAAAATGCAGAGATGGAACATGAATTCATAAAAGTGTTGGTCAATTTGAGCGGGAAATTTTAATCCGTTTCCCTCTCCCACCCCGATTTTTGAAAACCCCTGCACCCCGATCAAATCGAGAACGAATGCGAAACCATCCTCTGTCCCGAACCCTCGACAACTTATCCCGCGCCCAGCGGTTATCTAAACGGTTTTACGAAAAAGTAAAAACCCAAGGGGTCCGTTATGCTTTGGCGCGATTATTTCGGAAACTTTATTTTAAACTCGATGATAATCCGCTTCCGGGTCCGGGCGCGCCGGAAGTGACTCATCCTTATGCGGATTATCATTTTTGGCTAGGTCAAAATTCATCTCGGGCAGCAGATTTACGGCACAAAGCACAAACGTTACAAGTGTTTCAATATCAGCCGTTAATTAGCATTGTCATGCCGGTTTATAATACCCCGGAACTCTATTTGAGAATGGCACTAGATTCGGTGACTTCTCAGATTTATCCCCATTGGGAACTCTGCATCGCTGATGATGCTTCCACCGCTGACTATATCCGGCCTCTTTTAAAAGACTATGCGGAACGAGATGGGCGGATTAAGTTAGTATTTCGCGAGGAAAATGGTCATATTTCGGCGGCATCTAATTCAGCGATCGCCTTGGCAACTGGGGACTATATTGCCCTATTGGACCATGATGATATGCTCAATGCCGATGCCTTATATGAAATGGCTTTATGGCTGAATCTTCATCCCGATGCGGATATGATTTATAGCGATGAAGATAAAGTAGATGACAGCAATATGCTGCGGGACCCGTTCTTTAAACCGGACTGGTGTCCTGATTCTTTTCTCTCGCGGATGTACACCTGCCACTTGGGGTTATATCGACGGGCGATCGTAGAGGAAATTGGCGGATTTAGAATCGGATATGAAGGGTCTCAGGACTACGATTTTGTCTTAAGATTTACGGAAAAAACCGATAAAATTTATCATATTCCTAAAATTCTCTACCACTGGCGCATTCATCCCCAATCCACCGCCAGCGAGTTAGAAACTAAAAACTATGCCGTTGATGCGGCTGAAAAAGCCCTCACGGAAGCCTTAATCCGACGAGGAGAACCAGGAAGAGTCCTCCCCACTCCCGGAGGACACTGGATTGTCCGTTATCATATCCAAGATTATCAGCGGGTTACGGTGATTATTCCCACCCGAAATTTAGGGTCAATTCTTAACACCTGCCTCACCTCAATTTTTGAGAAAACCACCTATCCCAATTATGAAGTGTTGGTTATCGATAATGGCAGCGATGAACCGGAAACCCTGGAGTTATTCAGTAAATGGCAAGCCAAAGAACCGGACCGATTTCGCTGCATTCAATACGACGTTCCCTTTAATTTTTCTAAGATTAATAACTATGCCGTAACCCAAGCGGAAGGCCAGTATTTGCTCTTTTTAAATAACGATACCGAAGTGCTGGATGGGGACTGGATGACGGCGATGGTAGAACAGGTCCAACGTCCGAGTATTGGGGCCGTTGGGGCGTTGTTGTTGTACCCAGATGATACCATTCAACACGCCGGGGTGGTGATTGGATTAGGGGGAGTAGCGGGTCACAGTCATAAGCATTTTCCATCCCAGGTTCCGGGATATTACTATCAATTGAAGACGGTGAATAATTATTCCGCAGTCACTGCCGCCTGTTTGATGTGTCGTCGGGAAGTGTTTGAATCCGTGGGAGGGTTTAATGAGAAAGATTTGAGTATTGCGTTTAATGATGTGGATTTGTGTTTGAAAATGGTGGAACAAGGGTATCGCAATCTCTATTTGCCTCATGTGGTTTTGTACCACTATGAGTCAAAAAGTCGGGGATTTGAGGATACGCCGGAAAAAATTGCCCGATTTTCTAAAGAGATTGACTATATGCGGAATCGCTGGAAAACGATCATTAAGCACGATCCATGCTATAGTCCGAATTTAACTCGCGATCGCGAAGATTATAGCATCTGGATTTAATCCAGCTTGGTTTGAGTGCAGGAATCCAGGATTATAAGGATATAACCTCAAGAATGAAAACGTTTGATTATTCAAGAATTAAGTCTTTTGCCAATGCCTTATTGGGTAGAAAAGATTTGCCCATACCTGAGATAGAAACGCCCTCTGAACCTTTTTTGTACTGCATTGATTCTCCTCAGTCTCAATCAGCTATATCACCAGCGTTTGTGATTATCAGTGGGTGGATTGTGGGGAATGAATCCAGTCCGATTGAAGATGTCATTCTCTGTAATGAAACCGATGATGTTTTCCCGTTAACCCGGGTCGATCGCCCGGATGTGCAATCCGCCTATCCCAATCGGACTGCAGTCGGGTTTCAGGGCTTTCTTTTAACCCGTCAGCTTACCCTGGGAACCGCTTGGTTTATTCAGTTTTGGATGGATGAGGAACTTTATCGTTTCCCCATTGAGTTGTTTGTATCGGGAGAGTTATGCGAGGAGTTTGCGCACCAAAAACAAGCTAAATTAGCCAAAATTCGACCGATTTTACAATGTCCGGTTTGTGGCAGCGATCGCCTAGAAGAACAAAACTCCCTTCTCTCCTGTTCTCACTGTGGTTCAGAATTTCAGATCAGTTCTAACCACTATAATTTCCTGAATGAGCAACTCACTGACTATGGCAAGGTCACCTCAACCGCTTCCATTTCTGCCAATAGTTATGACCCCATTAGCCTCAAGTTAATTGAGCAGCTTTCCAGTGGCTTAATTTTGGATAATGGCTGCGGCTTAAGAAGTATCTATTATCCCAATGTGGTTAATTTAGAAATCGTTGATTATCCCACCACTGATGTGGTTAGTATCGGGGAAAAACTTCCGTTTAAATCTAATGTATTTGATGCAGTTTTTTCCCTAGTGGTCTTAGAGCACGTTAAAAATCCATTTGAATGTGCCAAAGAAATTACTCGCGTTCTCAAACCCGGAGGGACACTTTATGCAGCGGTTCCTTTTCTCCAGCCGTTTCATGGCTATCCGGATCATTACTATAACATGACTAGCAGTGGGCTGAAAAACCTGTTTAGCGAGTTAGAAGCCCTGGAATGTACCGTGGAACTCCCCGGATTACCCATCGCCGCTTTAACTTGGTTTCTCAATTCTTATGTCCGAGGGTTACCTCAACCGATTGCTGAACAGTTTAAAGAAATGAAAATTGGGGATTTGTTAGCTCACCCGGACAGCTATTTGAACCAAGATTTTGTCACCTCTCTCCATCCCAAAACCAATGAAGAATTAGCCTCTTGTAATTATTTGATTGCCAGGAAACCCGACCCTTCTTAACTTCTGAACACAAGATCGGGGAATAATCCTGGAACAGGGGTGACTGAAGCCAGAACCCCTGTCCTTCAATTTTGACCCCGGATTTAACCCCTATAAGTTTGACCGGCTACCGGATAAATCATGGTAGCAAACTGCACCTTCCACAAAATAATGGCAGACAACGGCTTTGCGAGAATATTGAAGGTTATTTCTCATCGACCCCCCATGAAGAAGATTGGCGTGCCAAATTAAAACATCCCCTTTTTCGGCATGAAAATAAGCGGGAACCAGTTGGTGATCTTGAATGGTTTTCTGAATCGCTGGTTCGTATTTTTCATGAAAAGGAAGATAGCCTCTTTCCCGGAAATCATTCAGGTCAATCCCGATATCCTCACTGAATAAATAAGGCAAACGGTGACTGCCCGGATAATAAACCAAAGGACCAGAATCGGGATGAATATCTTCAAATGCGACCCAAGCTGCCACTAAATAGCCTAATGGATAGGTCGTCATGTGAATTGAGTCAGAATGGACTCCCTGTTGGCTTCCTTTATGGGAAGTAATCGTCTGAAATGGCTTTGGTTTTCGCCCGAGTAAGGTTTGAATCGCGTTAAGAATCGTTTCATGGTGAAGCACTTCATTAATCTCGGGAACCAGAAAATGGGTATTTAAAAACCGACCGATATAAGGGTCTTCCTCGGCCACTTTTTCCGGTTGCACGGGAACAATGCCTTCGGCAATCTTTTGTTCATAAGTCTTCCAGACGCGATCGAGAAAACTCTTGTCGATCGCCCCTTTGAGGATGATGATGCCATCCCTCACCCATTGCCGACAGTATTCCGCTTCCTCCGCAGATAACACTCCACTTTCTTGCTGCTGGTTAATTTCAGCCAAGGCATTGGGGGAATCTAACCAAGGAAAAGGTCCCGAATTCGGAAATTTTCCCGCTCTAAAATATTCAAATTGATTCAAATCAACGGGTTCTTCAGCAAAATAGTTCGTTTTAAACTCCTCTAGGGGGTCGATGATTAAGGAGTCGGGGTTCTGCGTGATGTTTTCCGGTGGATTAGCTGTTTCTGTAGGGGGCTCATTCACCCTTTCCCGTTCCAGGATTTGAACTGGAGTCCCCTGAGATTCTCCTGAGTTTTGACCTGGAGCAAATGCCATCGTTTTCAGTTGTTTTAACCGATTTTTAGCCGCT
>CAYUEH010000108.1:0-4044 GCA_964442465.1 uncultured Laspinema sp.
GCATTTAAGACTGATAATAATGGGCCGGTTTGTTCTTGACCATTGGTTGCTAAATCGCTGTGACAGAGAATCAGCCGATCGCCCACCCGTCCCAATAAATCCAAGACAATCCGCTGCAATCGGTCCTCATCATTGCGAATTGCCTCCTCCTGAGTCCAAGGGTCACCGGACCAACTTTGTAAGAATAACGGCGCAGCAAACAGACTCGCAGCACCCCCACGGGACCATAACGGTGAACCAATATCTAACCAAAAATGCCAACGGTGAAACTGTCGCGCCGCCCGATATTGGAAAATTGTTGCCAGGGTGACACAATCCGGTTTTGCCGCGAAGGCACTCACCGGGAAGGGATTTGCGGTAATCGTGCCTTTGCGAAGCAATTGGATAAATTGACCCACAGTTACATAATCCGGCGCATCCTGTTCCCCACAACGGCGCAACCTTGCATCCACCTCCCAATAATGTTGGGCGGTTTCCATTAACTCGCGCAGGGAGGCAATTTGGTCTCCCGGTAAACTGCTGGAACTGCCTAAAAACTCTTGAATGGCCGAGTTTAGCAAGGCGATGGGACTGGTTAACTGCGATCGCCTCTCTTCGATCCAGTCCAAAATCTCCTGATAAACCCGGGTTGCCCGATATCCCAATCGGTCCCAGCGAGGAAATGCGGTCACGGGTAACAATTTCGGCTGTTCTGTGGCGGGAGAATAGCAATGATCCACCAATAATCCAGCGCGTACTGGGTCAATTAGGAAAGAGGCAGGATGGAGGAGGTTCGTGCTTTCCTCTGTCTCTTTCAGGGATTCCCAGTCGGGACGACGACTGAGGACGACAAGCATTTCAGCGACCCTATCCCGGTCTACGAGGCGTCCCAGACCGGGATACACGAGGGCTAAAAGGGTGAGTAAGGCCCGAATCACGGGGACGGTGGCGAGGGGTCGCTGTTCGTTGAGGGATTGGACGGGAATTCCTTTGCTGGTGAGGATGGACTGGAGACTATAGCGGGCGATCGCATCTAAACCGGGGGCGATTACAGCAATTTCCGAGGGTTTAACCTTGCCGGTATGGACTGCATCAGCGATCGCCTCCCCGGTTTGTCGCAACAGTTGCGATCGGGCGGTGGTTTGAATCGACCCCACCGGCAGGGACAATTCCCCCAACTCCATTTCCTCTAAATACACCGTCGGGTCTGCCATCACCTGGAGGGCCATTTTCCCCAACTTCCCCGCCAATCCACTCACCGAATCCAACTGTATTGGGTAACAACGGAATGCTAACCCTTCCAGATAATCTGGATCCGCCCCTAATCCCTGACGCACAGACCCTTGGGGATTGTAGGTAAAGACGCCAGGAATTCCCGCATCCAATAGGACCTCAAACAAATCCCGGACAATTTTGGGATACTCATCCAGATCATCGGCAAAGACTGCGGGATAGCGAGGGATTAACTGATCCTGGTAGGTAGGATTCGGAAGTAAATGCCGCCAATACAATTCCGCGATCATCCCGTAGGTGAGTAAACCCCGTTGGAGACACCACCTGCGCCATTTGAGCAATACTTCCCCCATGCAGTTCCAGAGGTCTAGATCCCCACTGGGATCCTCAATCCCTTCTTGTAAAATCACCGGAACATCTTCGAGGCGTCTGCCACTAGATGCCGCCAGTTGCAACAAGTCCAAGGTTTTGCGGACCATGCGATATTCGCTGACTCCCTCTTGGCGCAAGCGTCCGGAGTCTAATTCATCTCTCCATAAGCGGGTTGCTAACTCTTGCTCAGTTTCTGGACGCACTCGCAGGGGAAATTCGGCCCTAAGATTGAGTTGTTGAATCAGGAGGGGCCAAAATAGTAGGACTTCCCGTTGGAAAAAGGCGAGGGGGGTGGAGGAGTCAATAGGATAGCGTCCCGAGGTGGCGTGGATGATGCGATCGGTTAGGGGAATGCGATCGTCTCCGGTGGCGGCAAAGACTAGCAATGGGGGTTCATCTTGTCCCAACCGGAGCGATCGCGCTATTCTCTGAGAGATTAACGATTCCTGTTTCTGCCTGCCTCCCCGTCCCCCGGTCCCGGCGTTGGACTCAGCAGCAGTCGGGTTTCTCTGTTGCCGAGGACTGTTGGAGTCCTCATTTGAGTCAACCCAGTTGCACAACTCCTGAACCAAACGACCCGTCTTGCCACTGCCGGTCGATCCAACGATCCAAATTGATGCGTTACCCACCCCTAATCCTCCACCAAATTTGTTAATATACGACCACTGTAAGTTGCTTGCGTGAGCTGTCTAGTCTCATTATTGCGTTTTGCCCGAGGGGATTGTACCGCAAGGGTTGCAGAGACTGGGGCGATCGCCAATCCTCTCGTGACAAAGGAATCGGTGAACTCTCGGGTCTACAAACACCATCGTGCCTGATGCAAACTCCCGCTTGGATTCCGGGAAAACCAGCCTGAACTGGATGAAGCAAAAGGGTTTTCACCGGAATAGTTCGAGTCACTCTTAGTCAAATTGTACTCGGTTGGTTCGAGTAAAGAAGGGTTATGAAAAAACACAAATATTCTTCTAATCAAGCCGGGTTTTTTACTTCCATTAAACAATGGCTCCTAGAAACCCCGAATCGTTCCCTGGAATTGGCTTATCAAGCAGCAGTCAATATTCAGGAAATCGAAAAAAAATATTTTAATAACCAACGGATTTCTCCAGAAAATTCTAGTTTTGGTCAGAATGTTTTTTCAGTTCATGAAGCGGATTTAAAAAGAAATCTAAGTATTATCAAGCTGCGATTAAGAGAGTTTAGAAATAGTCGGTCCTTTGTCGAGATTTACAAACAATCTAAATTAGGCGATCGGCCTTTTGATGACTCCATCCCGGTTCGAGTCGTCTCTTCCGAAGATAATGGACTGTCAACCCCGGAATTTAGTTTATCTCAACCCTCTCAATCTTTAATTTTAGATAAACTCAGTTTTATTGATGAAGTCACCGCCAAATATACCCGCAATCGAGTACAACCCACTCCCTCCCCGCTTCCCACAACTCGCACCCTAGGGGAATCCCCCCCGCCCTACAGCTTAGACGTTCCCAAATCAGGCCGTTTAAAGGGCAAGAAACAGCCCTCCCCCGCCCTAGAAGAACCCATTTCAGACCCGGAACCGGAAACCAAAGAAATAGGCTCTCTTGCTGGACAAACTAGCTTCTTACCCCGCTCAATTTTAAGAACCCTCGATCGCCTCAAGCGCGAATTGGACCCCAAAGCTGAAGATGAAGTGGTCCAAGAATTTCGCCTGTCCAAAACCAAAACCATTGTTTCCCTAAAATTTATTTTATTGTTAATTTTAATTCCCCTCCTTACCCAACAAGTTGCTAAAAACTTTGTCGTAGGTCCAATCTACGATCGCCTCATCGGCAGCCAAGCGGAAATCTTCCTCAATGTTGATATGAAAGAAGAAGCCTTAATGGAATTAACCCAATTCCATGAAATGCTAGAATTTGAGGAATTACTAGCTACCCAACTCGAAAATTTAGAAGGACCCGAGAGAGAAGAACTCAAATTTATCGGCAGAATTCCCCAACATTTATCCGAAGAAGATGTCCAACAGCAAATCAAACTCAAAGCCTTAGAAGTCGCCAAACGCTACACCTATCGCAGTAGTGATGCGATTAAAAATATTTTTTCTGATTTATTTTCCTTCGCTGCCTTTGGCTTAGTGATTTATAAAAGTCGCAGAGAAATTGAAAGCCTCAAATCTTTTATTGATGATATTGTTTATGGTTTGAGTGACAGCGCCAAAGCCTTTATCATTATTTTATTTACGGATATTTTCGTGGGATTCCACTCCCCTCATGGCTGGGAAATCGTCCTCGAAGGCATTTCGCGCCATTTGGGACTGCCGGAAAGTCGAGACTTTATTTATCTATTTATTGCCACCTTCCCCGTCATCCTGGATACGGTTTTTAAATACTGGATTTTCCGCTATCTCAACCGCATTTCACCCTCTGCTGTTGCCACCTATCGGAACATGAATGAGTAACCTAAAAACCCAGTAGGGTGGGCAATGCC
>CAYUEH010000108.1:4144-5254 GCA_964442465.1 uncultured Laspinema sp.
ACCTCCATTCGGTGGGCAATGCCCACCCTACAATTGCTCAACTTTTTTTTAAAGCCCTATTCCAACCGCATTCCGTATAAACCAGAAAACCAGTTTTTATGCAATTTTCAAGGACCAGAAACTGGGTTTCTGCCCGGATTAAGTTCAAGGAGCAAAGATTAGGAAAGAAACCCGGTTTCTCATTCCTGACTGGGTTTTTCCTCAACCTTGCGGGAATAGCGGGGACGACAGGGACTGCCAAAGCAAATTTGACCCTCGGGCATATTGGTAAACACACTACTGCGAGCACCGATCGCCGCATTGGAGCCAATTTTTACCCCAGGGGCGATAAAACAGTCTGCTGCCACCCATACCCCATTGCCAATTTCCACAGGCGCAGTCTCTAGGTTAAAGGTAGGGTCGTTGAGACGATGACTGCCAGTACAGAGGTAGCTGCGTTGGGAAATGACGCAATGCTGTCCAATGCGAATGCGATCGAGACTATATAACACCACATCATCCCCAATCCAGGAGTAGTCACCAATTGCGATTTTCCAAGGATAGGTAAATCGCGCCCGGGGACGAATCAGCACCCCAGTCCCAATTTCTGCACCAAATCGCCGCAACAACCACCGGCGAAATCCGTGGGCAAAATGAGGACTCAAGGGGAAAGCGACCCCTTGCACCAACCACCACAACAAGATAAACCCGCCAGACTTGCCGCGATCGAACCACGACTGATCATAGCGGCGTAAGTCTATCCAGGAGGGTGTATCCATTACAGGATCCGGTGTCGTGGGAGTCCTACCGGGGAGGAGACTGGGTTGAGAATTAGCGGGGTCTAGAGAGTCATTCATCAGATTGAAACTCAGGTTAAGGGAAATTATCTCGTGTCATGGCTCTGCCGTGACACGGGCATTTTGCGGCTTAAGCGCCTGCACAGAATACTGGGTGGGTTGGGAGATGAGGCTGGAGGCAGAGTCTCTCCCCCTCTCGTGTCATGGCTCTGCCGTGACACGGGCATTTTGCGGCTTAAGCGCCTGCAAAGTAACAAGTAACGAGGGAGGAGAAGATGGGACTGGAGGCAGAGCCTCCAAGGGGGCATTACTTGGCAGAGCCAAGTCACGAGGA
>CAYUEH010000108.1:5354-11746 GCA_964442465.1 uncultured Laspinema sp.
GACTGGAGGCAGAGCCTCCAAGGGGGCATTACTTGGCAGAGCCAAGTCACGAGGATAGGTTACTTCTGGTCACTCCGAGAGCGGATGAACTCTCCTAGGAAGGCGATCGCCCCGGAAGTCAAAATCAACACCACACTCAAGGCATTAATATCCGGCTTCACCCCGGTTCTAATCCGCCCAAAAATTTCCATTGGCAGGGTCACTGCACCACCCCCGGAGGTGAATGAAGCAATTAATAAATCATCCAAACTTAGGACAAAGGCTAACAGACAACCGGAGACAATTCCTGGCATCAATTGGGGGAGTAAGACTTGGATAAAAGACTGAATGGGAGTCGCGCCCAAATCTAAGGCAGCTTCTTCTAGGTGCGGGTCTAAGTCGCTGAGGCGAGTAGAAACGACTAACCCAATATAGGCCAGACAGAAGACAATATGGGCGGCGATAATCGTCCAAATGCTGAGGTTAATTTGGACGGCAGCTAAAAAGACTAGAGTAGCAACTGCGATCGCAATATCCGGGATAATCAACGGCAGATAGGACACGCCCAAATACAAACTCTTCCCTCGAAATCGATAGCGGGATAGCCCAACTGCCATTAAGGTTCCGACAAGGGCTGCAATAATAATGGCCGAGAACCCAACAATTAAACTATTTTTCAGGGCTTTGAGAATGGCTTCATCCTGAAATAGGGTGACATACCATTTTAAGGTAAATCCTTCCCATCTCGCACTGTAGCGAGACTCATTAAAACTGTAAAATGCTAGTACCAAAATCGGGAGGTACATGAAAAAAAACATGGACCCGGCAAATGCTATCTGCCAAGAGATATTAATTCGACTCTGGCTTTTTAACATATCTACCGGAATATCCTCCTGTTTGAGCCTCGTTTCTGTCATGCCATTTCACCACGCAAGCATTACCTAGACTTATCAATGCACCCTTTGTCGGGGGTTAAATCTGTTATTTTTTAGGAGTGGCTTCGCCAAACCGAATTAAACCAGCGATCGCCACACTCACCGCTAGAATTAATACCATACTTAGGGCCGAACCAAATCCCCAGTCTCGTGCCACTCCCAAAAATTGATCATAAATTAACCGGGAAACGGTCATACTGGAAGCCCCCCCGAGCAATTCAGGATTCACAAAATCTCCTAAACCACTGATAAAGACTAGCAAAGAACCGGCAGCAATTCCCGATAAGGTTTGGGGGACGGTTACTTTCCAAAATACTTCAAGGGGATTGGCCCCTAAATCTGCGGCTGCCTCTAATAAGCGTTTATCGAGTTTCTCTAATGATGCGTAAAGAATTAACACCATATAGGGGAGAAAACTGTAACTCATGCCGATGAATACGGCTGAACTTTGGTGGAGTAAATCTAAGGGAGGGATTCCCACGACCCCTAGGACGGAGTTGAGGACACCTGTGGGACGTAGAATGGTTTTCCAGGCGTAGGAACGCAGCAGAGATGAGGTCCACAGGGGCAAAACGAAGGCGAGTAAGAGTAAAGTTCGCCAGCGTTTGGGGGTATCCACGGCTAACCAATAGGCGACGGGAAAGCCTAATATCAGACAAATCACCGTAGTGCCGGTGGCGAAAAAGAGCGATCGCCCGATGGTTTGGAGAAATACCGGGTCAAACTCTGAGAATCGGCAATTTTCAAATCCCAAGACGAGACAGAAATTATCCAGTCCCGAGGGAATCACGCGATCGCCGGGTTGAATTCCCGGCACTAAACTCAGTTGAAAAATCACCACCGTTGGCAGGACCAACAACAGGAATAACCAGACTCCGGCAGGACCGAGTAAAGCCAGGGGTCCCAGCCACTCCGGTAGGGTGCGTTTTCCGATTTTGGGTTCGTTTTTCGGCTTACTGGGGGATACAGTCATGATGAGGAGTAATAAGGGGATAAACCAGAAGTTCAAGGGCGATCGGTGAGAGCTTTTGCGGATTTACTCTCCGGAAAACTGAGCTAACTTAAAAACTCATACCAAATCCGGTTGTAAAAAGTTGGTTTTCTCTTTTAGCCCGCGCAGGCGGGCTATAGCCCTATCAGGCATGGCTCCGATCAATCCGTATAGCCCCACCCTTGAGGGTGCGGATTTTTATAGACTGATGAAAACCGGATTTCGTATCAGTTTATCTTGAATCGATGAATGGTTTTTGGGAAAAAATAACCGGGAAAATTAAAACCTATTGACACAAGACTCGGTGAATATTAACCGGTTTTATCCCGTTTCCAGGAGGAGGATTCCCAGATTATTTAAACACTCTTTAATCGAATCCAATACCGAGCATACGCTTTTTCCATTTCCGTGGCGAGGGGGAGAATACCTTGACAGCGTTCTAAGACTGACTCCGAAGGAAATAAAGTCGGATTATCCCGGAGTTCCTCAGAGAGCAAATTATAAGCGGCGCGATTCGGGGTAGCAAAATAGAGGCGTTCAATTAAATCCGCTGCCACTTGGGGTTGGAACATAAAATTAATCCAAGCATAAGCGCCCTGAACATTGGGTGCAGTTCTGGGAATGACCATCGTATCGGTCCATAATGAACTGCCACTCATAGGGACTACATATTCCAAGTCGGGATTTTCATCCGAGACGGAAAGAGCATCAAATGAATAACCCATTGCCACTTCCAAATCCCCCGCCAAAATTAAATCCCGCCAGCCATCAGTGGTAAAATTAGCGATCGCTGGCTTAAGATTGACCAAGTGTTCATAGGCGGCATGAAGTTCAGTGCGGTCCGTGGCATTGTAGGAGTAACCCAGGGATCGCAGTCCTGCACCGATGACTTCTCGGACATCATTCATCAAAGTTAATCGTCGAGATAGATCGCTCTGATGAGTCCAGAGATACTCCCAATCATCGGGAGGCGTTGAGAGTTTAGCCGAATTATAAATCAGTCCAGTTGTCCCCCAGGTAAACGGGACACTATAGCGATTTCCCCGGTCATATTCGGGGTCTTGGAACTTCCCAAATAGATTATCTAGCCCTTGAATCTGCGATCGCTCCAAAGGTCTAAGCAGTTGCAGTTGGACCATCCGTCCCACCATATAATCTGAGGGATAGATAATACTGTAAGAACTGCCACCCCCCGCCTGCATCTTTGCCAACATTGCCTCATTCGAGTCATAAATATCGACAATTACTCGGATACCCGTTTGCTCCGTAAAACTTTCGAGCAAATCTGCATCGGTATAGTCAGCCCAAGTGTAGATAAACAGTTCATTAGAGGCAGTTGAGTCCACCGCCAAATTGGCAGCATCCTCATCGAGTTCTGGACTCGGTTGGCCACCCAGGGTCCAGCCACAACTAGACAACGCCAGACCAGAAAGTGCCGCCGCAGACTGTTGTAAAAACTGACGTCGGGTCGGTGTCGCACTGCTCATTCTATATTTTGGGGGTTTCGGGATCCGCACTATTTTGAAAAGGTGGTGTGATGACCAAGATTCAGATGAATTAACAATACCGGACCGAGGTTTCTAAAGGGAGAGGATTCCCCGTTTCCGCATCGGTATTTTGACAAGCAAACATTAATTCGGGGGAGAGTTTCTCATATTCCAGTTCAGAACCGTGATGTTTCAGGACATAACCCCGGAGTTCTTTAATCGGGAGTTGGGTCAGTTCGTCAATTTCGGGTAAAAACGACCGGAGAATCAGGGAAGCCACGGGTTCAGTTTTAGACAGCAACTTGCTAATCAGTAATTCCTTGATCCCCCATTGATACCCATAATTGACCTGATCCCCCTCCCGTTTGATGTCAACCACGAAGGATTCTCCATCACTGCCGAGAAAGGTAATAATGGCATTATTGGGACAGTGGGATTCTATCTCCTCTAAAAATTGATTAACACTGCGTCGATTCATATCAATGTAGGTCCACATGGTACAAACAGGCGATCGCATCCACAGGTGAAGGAGTAGCGCACCCCGGCAGTTGTCGCCTAAGCCGCAGCCAAGGCAATACAATCTGTAGGCAGCCAGTAGGTATAGATCGGCGTCTGAGGATCAGGCAAGCTCGTTCCCGTATTCGGTTGCAAGACCGCCATTTCATCCCCCGACAGCAGTTCCACCACATACTGAACATGGGTTCCCAAATACATCACTGTTTTGAGCCGTCCCTCAAAGCAGTTTACCTCCACCTCTGGCGGATAGAGACTCAAATTAATTTTTTCCGGTCGAACACTGACGATCGCCCCTGATGCGTTACCACTCCAGGGTTCCGTCGGTTCTACCACAATTTTGAGCCCCGTCCCCGTGCGAATCGCTAGGGTGGTGCGATCGCTCCCTTCAATCCGTCCGGGCAACAAATTGGTTTCCCCAATAAAATCCGCCACAAACGGTGATCGGGGACGCTCATAGATTTCACTCGGAGTCCCAATTTGCTCAATCTTGCCCTCATGCATCACAGCAATCCGGTTCGACAAAGACAGGGCCTCCTCCTGGTCATGAGTCACCATCACAAAAGTCAACCCCAAATCCCGATGCAACGTCGATAACTCAACCTGCATCTGTTTCCTCAACTTCAGGTCCAAGGCCCCTAACGGTTCATCCAACAACACAACCGCTGGACGATTCACCAGCGCCCGTGCTAGAGCCACCCGTTGCTGTTGACCTCCCGAGAGCTGAGAGGGATAGCGATTGGCGTAAGACTCCATTTTGACCAATTTGAGCGCTTCTTTGACTCGCTCCTCAATTTCACTTTTCCCACAGCGTTTGATTCGCAACCCAAACGCAATATTTTCAGCAATAGACTGATGATTGAACAGCGCATAACTCTGAAACACCGTATTCACCGGGCGCTGATAAGCCGGAACCTGATTCATGGACTTACCCCGAATCAGGACCTCTCCCGCAGAAGGCGTCTCAAACCCTCCGATCAATCTGAGGGTTGTCGTTTTCCCACAGCCGGAAGGACCGAGGATACTAAAAAATTCTCCTCGATTAATGTCAAGATCGACACCCCGGACGGCAGTTTCCCCCTCGAACACCTTAAAAACTTTGCGAAGTTCAACGTCAAGGAGGGTATCGTAACCCGTGGCAGCGCTTTGGTGCGTCGTAGCAGATTGAAACATCATGGCGATTCTCGGCGGTGATGCCCCTTATGTAGATTGAACCAGTCCCTCTGCGTCGCCTCTCCTTGATTAAGTCTCCCCTTCGGGAACAGGAGAATCCCGCGCAGAAATCTGGCTTTGGTTTATTCTATCCACATTCCGCATTTAGGTTAATATTTCTCCTCCCCATCTCCCCAGATTCCCTGGGGGAGAGACGGGAGATGGGGGAGATGGGGGAGATGGGGGAGATGGGGGGGATTGGGGAGGATGGGGAGGATGGGGGAGATGGGGGAGTAGGGTGGGCATTGCCCACCAAATCTAGGTGGGCAATGCCCACCCTACAACTACTCCCCAACCTCCCCATCTCCCGCATCTCCCCCATCAACCAAGGACCAACGACCAAGGATCAAGGACCAAGGACCAACGACCAACGACCCTAGACATAGCGCAAAATTTAAAATTTAACAACCTTTGACCACTAAATCTAAGATGGCGTATAGTCTTGATCTACAGCTATATGCGGATACGAGAAGAGATTGACTTATGGTTCGAGAATTGGAACGCACGCGCCACCACAGCGATTTTCCCGAAACCGCACCGGCAGCGAATCCGGTGTTTTTTAGGACTTACAGCCGCCGCCAGAATGATGGGCGGGAAACTTGGGATCAAGTCTGCGATCGCACCATTGCTGGATTAGAGAAACTCGGTAATCTCAACTCCGACGAGGTGGCACTCCTCACCCAGATGCAGAAACAACTCAAAACCCTCTCCTCGGGTCGCTGGTTGTGGGTGGGGGGCACCGACTGGATCGAACGCCCGGAAAACTTTTCTGGGGCCTATAACTGTTCCTCGACCAATATCCACGATTGGCGAGCCTTTGGATTGTTAATGGGCCTTGCGATGATGGGATGTGGGACTGGCGCAGTCCTCGAACCTCAATATATCAATCAGTTGCCGAAGATTCGCAACCGACTCCAGATCACCCTCCAAGGTGAAATTGGCCTAACCCCCAGCGATCGCCGTCGCCAAGAAACCGAGGTGACTTACGATGGCAGCCGGGTCCTCATGAATGTGGGAGACTCCCGGATTGGTTGGGTGCAATCCTATCAAACTCTGCTAGAACTCTCCACAGATGAGCGGTTTAATTCAACTGTTGAAGTTGTCGTGGATCTGTGCGATATTCGTCCAGCCGGAGAACCGCTGAAAGGGTTTGGAGGGGTTGCTAATCCCGTTAAATTAACTGACCTTTATCAGCGAGTTGCTTTAATTTTAAATAAGGCAAATGGACGCCAATTAAATTCAGTCGAATGCTGCTTATTGATTGATGAAGCGGCG
>CAYUEH010000109.1:0-1317 GCA_964442465.1 uncultured Laspinema sp.
GGAAAACAGGCGGCCATTCTTTATGCTATTTCTCGGGCCGATCGCTTGGAAATCATCTTGGTTCCCCCCGTGGGTCGTCCCATTCGCCAGACCATTTTTGAAGCAACTCCAGAAGTTTTGTTTCCCGTGGTCAATACATTTCGATGGGAAATTACCGACCCGAGACGACAAAATCTGCACAACTATGTTTCCTCGGGACAACAATTGTATGATTGGATCATTGGCCCAGTTGCTGAAGAGTTAGAAAACTTAGAAATTGATACCCTCCTATTTTCTTTGGATCCGGGATTACGGAGTTTACCCGTTGCGGCATTGTTTGATGGAGAGCAGTTTTTAATTGAACGGTATAGTCTGAGTTTAATTCCCAGTTTTAGTCTAACGGCCCATAGCTATATTCCCCTGGAAAATGCTCAAGTTTTGGCAATGGGTGCTTCCAAATTTACCCAGAAAGCGCCGTTACCGGCGGTGCCATTAGAGTTGACAACGATTGTGGAACAAACCCGGTCTCAACAATCATTTTTAAACGAAGAATTTACCCTGGAAAACTTATTTCAATACCATAAAAAGGATAAATTTAAAATTATTCATTTAGCGACTCATGCCGAATTTCAAGCAGGCGATCGCACGAATTCTTATATTCAACTCTGGGACCGTCGGCTGAATTTAGATGAAATGACGACCTTAGAGTTAGATATGCCGAAAGTGGAGTTGTTAGTGCTCTCCGCTTGTCGAACGGCCCTCGGCGATCGCGAAGCGGAATTAGGGTTTGCTGGATTAGCGGTGCAAAGTGGCGTCAAAACAGCGATCGCCTCCCTGTGGTATGTCAACGACGAAGCCACATTAGGACTGATGAGTGAATTATACCATCATCTGAACTTAGTTCCCCTAAAAGCCGATGCCTTGCGTCAAGCACAACTCGCCATGTTACGCGGGGAAGTCAGAATTGAATCCGATCGCCTGATCCACTCCCAAGGGGCGATCGACTTGCCACCGGAATTGACAGAGTTGGGAGATTACCCCTTATCCCATCCCTACTATTGGTCGGGATTTACGGCGATCGGCAGTCCCTGGTAAACCGCATCGGGAGTTCACCTTCCCCACCATTTATATACAGGACTTACGCAATCTATAAAATCGAGCCCTAAATGTAGAAGCGATTCGCTTTCTCGCCTCTACATTGAGGATAGATTCTCAAAATCTGCGTAAGGAGAAGGGGTTCCTCCGGTCCCCTCCCCTTACCAAGGGGAGGGTTAGGGCGCACTTCCGGTCCCCTCCCCTTACCAACGGGTTCCTCCGGTCCCCTCCCCTTACCAAGGG
>CAYUEH010000109.1:1417-11706 GCA_964442465.1 uncultured Laspinema sp.
TCCGGTCCCCTCCCCTTACCAACGGGTTCCTCCGGTCCCCTCCCCTTACCAAGGGGAGGGTTAGGGTGGGGTTCCGGTCCCCTCCCTTTGCCAAGGGGAGGGGACCGGAAGTGCACTTAAATCTGTCGTTCTCATCAGTCCAAAACTATAGCAACTACAAAGATGATGTCAACCCCTTAACCCTGACTTCATGCTTGAGTAAATAAGTCGTCATTTTACCTTTCCCCTTCACCTGAATCAGACCACGTTTTTCCAAGAAAAACTTACCTTCTAAGCGCAAATAAGTCGATTCAGTGACCTGAATTGCACCAGGAATCCCATGAGATTCCATCCGCGAGGCAATATTAACCGTATCCCCCCATAAATCATAGATAAACTTTTTCAAACCAATCACCCCGGCGATGACGGGACCGCTATTAATGCCAATGCGAATTGTAAAGGGTTCGCGAATTTTCGTGCTAAACTCTATTACCGCTTGCTGCATATCCAGGGCCATTCGAGCAATTGCCTCCGCATGATCTTCCCGGGGTAACGGCAATCCCCCCACCACCATATAAGCATCGCCAATCGTCTTAATTTTTTCTAACCCATGTCGTTCCGCCAGCAAGTCAAAGGTTGAAAAAATATCATTGAGTAGATGAACTAACTCCCTTGGCGAAACCCGAGATGCTAACTTAGTAAATCCCACAATATCGGCAAATAATACCGTGGCCTCGGCAAATCCATCGGCAATCGTTCCTTGTTCCTGCTTCAGTCGAGTTGCAATGGCCTCGGGTAAAATATTTAATAACAATCGTTCGGATTTTTCTTGTTCATTTCGTAAAGCAATTTCCGCTTGTTTGCGTTCCGTAATATCTCGGCAAAGGGCTAACAATAATTTGCGGTTTCCCGCCTCCAATAATCCCACCCGCACATCCACCGGAAATCTGCTCCCATCTTGGCGACGATGCACTCCTTCTAAGGCAAGGGGAACCCCGCGAACCATCTCCCCCCAGCGTTGTTTGAGGGTTTCAAAGGGTAACTTTTGTTCAATATCCGCCATCGAGCGATCGAGCAGATCCTGACGACTATATCCTAAACTGTCACAAACCGCATGATTGACCTCAATAATTTTCCCCTCTAAATCATGGATAATAAACCCATCTGCCGCCTGTTCCATGATAGATCGAAATCGTTCTTCACTGTCTTTGAGTGCCGCTTGCGCTTGTTTTCGTTCGGTAATATCTCGAATTGCCGCCACCCGCAATTCCCGCCCTTCGTAGGGGAGAACGCGCCCTTCTATTTCAATGGGAAATCGCGTGCCATCTTGTGTTAATCCGGTGACTTCGTAGGGTTTTTCATACCCTGTTACAATATGTTTGAGGACCAAATCTCGGTCTTCGGGGACAATCAACGTTAACTCATTGCGATCGATTAAATCCGAGAGAGAATAGCCAAACATTTTGATACAGGTTTGGTTGACATCGATGATTTTTCCCTGCTCATGTACAATAATAGCTTCTAAAGTTGCCCCAGATAGACGGCGAAACCGTTCTTCACTTTCTTCTAAGGCTTTTTGAGATTGTTTGCGATGGGTAATATCTCGAAAGGTTCCGGTATAAAAGGCGGTGTCTCGGAACTTGGCTTCTGTAATGGAAACCTCCAGGGGAAATTTAGAGCCATCAGCGCGAATTCCCACGAGTTCATGAGGATGTCCCGAGGAGACAATTTGAGATAAAAGTTGGTCGATTTTGAGGTGTTTGTCCGGTTGCCAATATAAAACATCGAGACCAAATTCAATGACTTGAGGCAGGGACATTCCTAATAAGACAGATTTTTGATAGCCAAAAATCACTTCGGCCCGAGGATTAACGCTCATGATTTGAAAATCTGAGGCGTTAAAGGTGGCGATCGCATCGGTAGCGGTTCGGACGATCGCATCGGTGCGAGTCACCGCCTCCTCTAGGGCATTCATCACCTGATTATAGCGATCGGCAATTTGACCGACCTCCGTAAACGGTTCCACCGGCACTCGCAAAGTCAGGTCCTGGGTTTTCGCCTGGGCATCCATCACCCGAAACAGATCCAAAATCTCCGTTTTCGCACGATGTTCCGAAACATTCAACCCAATATACTCATCCGCTGCCGAGACGCGCAACGGGGAAAATCGATTCACCACAGAGAGGAACGAGTAGGCAATCCCAAAGGCCAGCATAAAACAACTCACAATCCCTAAAACCTGGACTCCCAACTGTTCTAGGCGATTTAAACCCGTTCCCAACAGTTCCAGGTCCCCAAACAATGCGACGGCTAAGGTACCCCAAATGCCGCCCCCGAGATGGACGGGAATCGCACCCACGGCATCATCCAACTGGCATCGGGCTAACAGGGACTCGACGGCGATCGCCACCACCCCGGCGATCGCCCCGATTGTCACCGCTGAAATGGCTGTTACCCCATGACAACAGGCGGTAATCGCCACCAACCCCGCCAAGGATCCATTAATCAGCCGGTCCACTTCCGGAATCTCCCGGGACCACCACCCGGTAATCAAAGCAGTCATCATTCCCGCCACCCCCGCCAGGACCGTATTCACAATCACTCGGGCCACATCTTCATTTAAAGCGAGGGTACTGCCGCCATTAAATCCAAACCACCCCAACCACAAAATTAACGCCCCCAACACCGAAATCGGTAGGTTAGAACCGTGGATTTTTTCCGCCTTCCCGAACTTGGGAAACCGACCCGCCCGCGCCCCAACAATGGGTAAACTGGCCAGAGAAACCCAACCTCCCACACTGTGAACCACCGTAGAACCGGCAAAATCCACAAACCCGAGTTTTCCCAACCATCCCATCAGCGCCCCTTGTTCGACGCCATTCCAGGCCCAATGTCCAAAAATTGGATAAATTAGACCAGAAATTAGGCAAGCAATTAATAGGTAAGACCCGAATTTCATCCGTTCCGCGACGGCACCGGAGACAATGGTGGTGGCGGTGCCACAAAACATTGCTTGGAATAAAAAGAAGGCCAAATCAAAGGCCGGTAAATCGGTTTTTAAAAAGAATCCGCTGCCGCCAATCCAGCCTTGGAAGGTGGTGCCAAACATCAGGGCAAATCCAAATGCCCAAAATAATGTCACGGAACAGCCAAAGTCGGTAAAGTTTTTAACGGCAACGTTAATACTATTTTTAGAGCGAGTTAGTCCTGATTCCAGACACATAAATCCCGCTTGCATCAAAAAGACCAAGCCGGAGCATAATAAAATCCAGAGAATGTCAATGGTGAGATCGGTCGGTTGAGCCTGGGCTCCGTTCTCTCCTTCTTTAAACCGAGCTTCATCCCGGAGGGTAATGGCGGTGATTGGTTCAGGGAATCCAGGTCTCGTGGGGACCGAAAAGCTCAAGGGTTCCGATGGCGACCGGGGTGGGTCAACCAGGGCGCTGGATGAGCCAGTCTGAGTGACTAAAGGTGGGTTGGGGAGGCGATCGCCATCCCTCGCAAAGGTTGCTGAGAACTGGGGTTGGAGGGTAATTACCAATCCCAGGGTCAACAGAAAGAAAAGCATCCCAATCAAGAACTTTCGGTGCATAGATTCCTGGTACAAAGGATAGGGGGTCAGGGGAATTTTATGAACATTTTACCCGGATAGCACCGGGGTATTTTAATAAACAGAGCAAAGGTTTATACGGTCCGGAATCTCTGATCATAATTTTCTAAACCCCCATTCTTTCCGTTATTAAACTTCAGAAAATGTGGCCAATTCACCCCAGATTGTTTCGATCGCACGTCTCGATCCTTTGGCGATTCCTCAACGGCACCTACACCCCATGATTGAGACTCCCGCTATTTAGGGCCTCCATCGCTACTATAGCCTACGCACCCAACTTGTCGAGATGAAAAAACCCCCCAGTTTCAGACCCCGGTTTCCTTTGCGCCGTTCTCGATTGCGCCTCAGATGAACACTGATGGCATCTTTAACCCTCAACCCTAAATGTAGAGGCGAAAAGCGAATCGCCTCTACATTTAGGGGGAATTCTCAAAATCTGCTGAAGTCATGAGGGGCAAGGTTTTTGGATTGGCCTAGGTCAAATTCACCCGGTGGGGGCGATCGCCCCCTAAGCTGACTTGACCAACTCCCCCTATAATGCAAGGAGTAATTTCAATCGTTGAGCTTTCCCCAATCTCGCTCACTCGTTGCACGGGAAACAATATCACCGCTTTCTTAACATAAAATTATGCTGAAAACATCCCTGGCTTGTCTAAGCACTTCCCTGGTTTTCTGCTCCCTCACTCCGGCTTATGCTCAAGAATTTGATGCTGTTTTACAAGGACTGTTGACCCCAGCAGAATTCCAAATCCATCAACAGGTGGGTTCTCAACAGGCGGAACAGTTGGGTCAAAATGCCTGTAACGCCCTTGCTGCCGGGTCTTCCGTCGAGGACTTTGCGACAGAAGTCGCCGAGTCTTTAGCCCAAGAAAAACTCACCCAATCCCAATTAGAAGATCGGGCGCTCTATAGTGGTAAAGTGATTGCCGTCGGTGTGGCCCTTTTCTGTCCCGATCGCTTTTCCCAATTGCAAGCCTTATAAACAAAGGCAGGCTTCACCAGGGGTCCGTGTAGGTGACCCGGTGAAGCCTGCCTGGACCCTAAATGTAGAGGCGAAAAGCGAATCGCCTCTACATTTAGGGGTAATGCGTCAGTTCTATCAATGAATGCTCACAGGCGAAACACATCCCCAAAGACTGAATCATCATTGACTATTCTCGCCCGGTCCGGGGAGTCATAAACTACTAACAAAGAATTGGATTGTCCCAAACAAGGCATAAGCGCCAACCCTTCACCGCGATCGGTTCCTAACTTAAACGGTAAATCAAATAAAACTTTTAATTCCTTGTCATCCTGGGCCATGAGCGTATCTCCCTCACGCTCAAAGACCCCAGTCCACCGGAACATTTTCATTCCCGCGTCTAAATCTAAAGCTGGACCGGCTAAAACAATTAGGTCATCTCCCTCTAAACATAATTCTCGAATTCCTAACCCATTTAAATCCAAAAAATGCTTTTTATACAGTCGTTTTTCCGGGCCAATTGCTTTAAGGGTTAAAATTCCCGGTTCGCTTTCTTCGACTTCTAGTTCAATAATCACCGCCCAACCTCGCAGCACCGGACCGCGAAACCCCATAAAAATTTTAGAACCGCGAACGGCTAATCCTTCAATATCTAATCCATTTTCTTTGCTGGGAACCTGAGAGGCGATAATTGAACCAAAATGAACATCTTTTTTCAGAGCATCTATTAAAATATTGCCGGATTCAGTTTTTTCCAAGGAAGCCGCAGTCAGTTGGCGATCGCCATTTAAAGGGTCCGGACAGGCTTGCACGGGAATTCCCTGTTGAATGGGAATTCTTGCCAATAAATAGCGATTAGCATCGGTTTTAATTTCCGCCAGCCTCCGGATATCTTTTTCGGGATTCTTCCCTTTCGGCTTGTTGCGTTTTGTACTATGAGATCCGGTAAACCAAAGGTATCCATCAGAGTAATCCATTCCTTCGATATCAATTTCATCTTTGTTATTAAATAACTCGATCAATTCTCCGATTTCAAAGGGTTCATGATTTCCATACACATAAGGTTCAATCAGAGACAGTCGTTCCAGGGTGAGCAATTCATCGGAACCGACCCATAAAGACCCATCCGGAGTAAAAGTAACGGCGGATAAATCGGCTACTCGTTCCTTGGTTTCAGGGTCGAATTTAAGCAAAATTCTGCTGATTAAAAAAGCTGGAGACATAATAATTTAACCTGAGTTGTGTATTTTATATAGGCCCGGGTTACAGGAATTGCCCCGTCTAAACAATTCATTTAGGGTTACTAGAGTTGGAGATACGGCGGTTGAGTAGAGATTCCTCAGACAGGGATACAGTATTCGATAAAAAGGAGAACCCCCCGGGTTTCTGCATCAGATTGGTGGCAAAGGAAGCCGATATTTTTTACAAAAATTCGGTTTTCAACCTAGACTGTAGCAGAGTCGTATGCCGTGAAGAACTCTCTCAAAAGGTAGAAATTGAGGGTGAAATTGGCTCAAAGGGGAGGAAAAATCTGCATTTCTTTAACCCGTCGCGATCGCCTCGAAGTGATGACACACACCCCACGGTTGTCTTCGTGACGTGGCGATCGCGCGTTACGAAGACAACCGTGGGGGACCGATCGCCCTGTATTCTTCCTCACCACCGGCGATCGCCACGCTTAATTTACTCCCCTGCCACAGACTCCGGTGCCGGAAATTCAGTACAAACGTCATAGAACCCCGTCATCGGGGGTTTGGCAAATAAATGGGAAATTTCGTTTAAAATTGCCGCATAAGCCTCACTGTGGTTAGACTCCATTGCGTCAATATCGTCCCAAAAAATCACCGCAATTCCCTTATCCGTATTCGGCTGTTGCAGTAAATAGGCTCCCTTAAACCCTTGGGTGTAAGTCGAAACAGCTTTGGCATACAATTGCTTGGCTTCTTCAAATTTACCCGGTTTGAATTCCCCGATCGCCACATAAGCATATTTATGTCTGAGAAAATCCATAAACTCGGTCATGACTGCCTCCTCTAGGTCGCAAAACTTACTAATTTAATCCCAAGTAGAATCGGCAGGAGGCAACTTCGGACGGTGCATTGCCCTAACTCGAACCTCTCCTCCCTCTCCTTCTGGGTCTCAGGACTTACCCATGATTGAATCTCCCACCCTAAATGTAGGGTTGATTCGCGAATCAACCCTACAGCCTAAGAGGTTTATGCGTAAGTCCTGAGTCTGTTTCCACCTTACCATTTTTGGCATCCCTAATCGAGAGCAACCCCCTCAATCCATCACCCCTTTAAAACTCCAATTCATCCTCTACAGACTGAAGATTCCCACAAAGATTCCGTTGCCAAGCCGCCCGGACTAACCGTAGCTCATTGTAGCTATATTTTTCCCCTAAATGTTCATAAACCGGCCTGAGTAGATTAGACCCCAACAATTGCAATGCTTGGATAATTACCTGCTGCCGTTGCACCGGAACCAAGCGGTGAATATCCACCGGCTGATCCATTTCCAGCAGTTCAATTAAATGACCTTCCACCGTTGTTTCTTTCAAATTCCGTTTCGCTGCAATTTCAGCCACACTCATCCCTTCTTGATGGGATTCTAGGGTGAGAATCTGGGTCAAAGAAGGGTCGGATTTCATCACGGATTCAGGAATGACAGTCCGTGGGTTTTCCTGGAGTCCTCGTTGTTGACAATAGGCTTGAATTTCAGTAATAAACTGCTCGCCAAATTCCGCCAATTTATACTCTCCCACCCCGGAGATTGTTTTCAATGCCGCCAACGATTGAGGACGTTGCTGGGCGATCGCTTTCAAGGTACTATCTCCAAACACCACAAAGGGCGGAACCCCTCGCTCATTGGCAATTTCCCGACGCAGGACGCGCAACTGCTCAAATAACCCTTCCCCAGTAGCATCCAACTCCCCAGTGTCATTGTTCCCTCGACTCATCCCCACGGAAGAGAGTCCATAAGTTCGACAATACTCGCGAATTTCGGTCACAAAGCGATCGCCATATTGGTCAACTTTATACCCCACCACTCCCGAGAGATTGCCAAATTCATCTAAGGTTTGGGGACGTTGTTGTGCCATTAATTTCAGAGTGGAATCGGCAAACACCATATAGGGGGCGACGGATTGCTCATCAGCGATTTCCTTCCGTAGCGATCGCAGGCGATCGAGCAACATTTCCACCTCGGCCTTTTTGCGATCGCGATCGGTCATTTCTGTATTCACCGGCGCTTTGGGAACCGCAATGAACACCTGCCGTTGCTTGCGCATCACCTCCCAACTGCCCTCATTTAACTTGAGCACCGAATACCCATCCGTAGTCTCTTCCACTAACCCTTGATGAATCAGCGATCGGCCCAGCATTTTCCAATCATCAGCAGTTTTATCTAATCCAATCCCATAAGTTGATAGATTGTCATGACCATATTTTAAAACCTTCTGATTTTTAGACCCCCGCAACACATCGATAATGTGCTTCATCCCAAATCGTTCCTTGCAACGCGCCACACAGGAGAGGAACTTCATGGCTTCAATGGTCCAATCTTCTGTGGGGTTGGGATGTTTACAATTATCACAGTTTTCACAATTTCCCGGAAACCGTTCCCCAAAATACCCCAGTTGAATCGTCCGACGACAAACCGTACTTTCTGAATAATTAATAATTTGTCGCAACTGCTGGCGAGCAATTCGTTGTTCATCCGCATCGGTTTTTTGGTCGATAATATACTCAATGGTTTTAATATCACCATAGCCAAAAAACATCGTACAATTCGCCGGTTCTCCATCCCGTCCGGCCCGTCCCGATTCTTGATAGTAGCCTTCAATATTGCGGGGTAAATCATAATGCACCACAAAACGGACATCGGGTTTATTGATGCCCATACCGAAGGCAATGGTGGCAACAATCACCTGAGCATCATCGCGAATGAAGCGGGTTTGATTGAGGGTGCGTTCCTGATCGTTCATGCCCGCATGATAGGGAATGGCATCAATGCCTTCGCGCTGTAATTTATAGGCGATTTCATCTACGCGGCGACGACTGAGACAGTAGATAATTCCTGAACCCTTGCTTTCGCGAATCAGCTTGACTAATTCGCGATAAGATTGCTTGTTTTTTTGACGAACTTCGTAATAGAGGTTCGGGCGGTTAAAACTGGCGATGTGAATTTTGGGGTCACGCAGGGCCAGTTGTTGGGTAATGTCTTGACGGACGCGATCGGTTGCGGTAGCAGTCAGGGCCATCATGGGAATTTCTGGATAGCGCTGGCGCAACAGTTGCATTTGCCGATATTCTGGGCGGAAATCATGGCCCCATTCCGAGACGCAATGGGCTTCATCGATCGCAAACCCACTGATGCCCACTTGAGCGCGGATGAGGTCCATGAAGGGCAGAAATCGTTCACTCAGGAGACGTTCTGGGGCGACATAGAGGAGTTTGATTTCACCTTGGAGAATGGCGGTTTCCCGCGATCGCGTCTCTTCCCAACTCAGAGTGCTATTGAGAAAGGTGCAGGCAATGCCGTTATTTTTCAGGGATTCGACTTGATCCTGCATCAAGGCAATCAGGGGGGAAACCACCACGGTTACCCCTTTGCGCAGGAGGGCGGGGAGTTGAAAGCACAAAGACTTACCGCCCCCAGTCGGCATGACGATCAGCAGATCTCGATTTTGGAGGGCGGCTTCGACGATCTCTCGCTGTCCCGGACGAAAGCTATCATGCCCAAAAAAATGCTTGAGCGATCGCTCTAATTGGTTCGGGGCAGTGGCGTTTAAGGGGCTGATGCCTGACATGGCTGGCAGTTTGTCGTTGAGTTTCACCTTATTTTATCGGGTCACAGACCCTCATCTTTCTTAAATTGACTTAAATTGAGTCGATATTTGGGGTTAATGTCCTGATCGTTGATTTTATCCGGTCACCGGGTCTGTTCGCTAGAAGTTTCGATGTAGCCTTTGCTGACAAGGATTGAGATCAGACTTGCCAGTCTGACACTTTTTTATAACTTAAGTGATGTGAGGAGAAACATGGGAACGCCTTTATTAAGGCATCCAACCACCAGGCATCGGTGGAGTCGGATGAGAATGCTCCCACCAGCCCCCCCCGACGACACCCCCTCAACGGTTGGGCAACCGTTATCTGAAGGGGGGACCGTGATTTGTTTAGCGGCATATCGACAACGGGCGATCGACCCCAACACCTTCGTCTGTCCCATCACCGGAGAACTTTGGCTGAACTCGGTGTGTGCTCGTTCTTCCACCAAACTCCACGATAGCTGTGTCGGGTGTCCCGCAGCGAAACTGCGATGTTTGGTACCGGCGATCGCCGTGGAAATCCAGGGTGAATTTTCCCCAGACTCCACTTGCCGGCTCTGTTAGCCCATAATGGTGAACAGACCCTTACATCAGGAATAACCTATTATGCCCAAAGCCATCTGGAATGGAGCCATCTTAGCCGAGAGCGATCGCTGTGAAGTTGTGGAAGGAAACCAATATTTTCCCCCTGACTCCATCAAGTCGGAATATTTCCAAGAGAGTAATACCCACACCAATTGCCCTTGGAAGGGTCAAGCCAGTTATTACAATATTGTAGTTGAGGGTGAGGTGAACAAAGATGCCGCCTGGTACTATCCCAATGTTAAAGATGCTGCCAAGCAAATTAAAGGCTATGTCGCCTTCTGGCGTGGAGTCAAGGTAGAAGTCTAAGATTTTCTACAGGCGGGTTC
>CAYUEH010000110.1:0-5027 GCA_964442465.1 uncultured Laspinema sp.
TCCGGTCCCCTCCCCTTACCAAGGGGCGGGTTAGAATGGGGTCCTCCGGTCCCCTCCCCTTACCAAGGGGAGGGTTAGGGTGGGGTCCTCCGGTCCCCTCCCCTTACCAAGGGGAGGGTTAGGGTGGGGTCCGGTCCCCTCCCCTTACCAAGGGGAGGGTTAGGGTGGGGTCCTCCTGAAGTGGCTTTGCCACGTCAGGAAGAAACAGGTTTCCCCAGCCTCTTTCGGACTTAAGCCCGAAAGTGCGTGAGGTGTAATCCGGTTGCTCTAGGTCTATAAAAACCCACACCCTCAAGGGCGGGGCTACACGGACGAAGCCTGCCGACGCCGGCTGAAGAGAAAATCGACTTTTACCAACCGGATTTGGTATGAGGTGGCGGTAAGCGGAAGCTCTCCCGTAGGGAATCGCCACATAACGGGAGACCCCACCCTAACCCTCCCCTTGCCAAGGGGAGAGGGGACCGGAAACATAAAAACCTCCTCTTATAAGTCCTCCCCATCCTCCCCATCCTCCCCATCCTCCCCATCCTCCCCATCCTCCCTATCTCCCCAGGACAAATGACAAATGACAAATGAGCCCCAATCCTTGAGTAAATAAAAAAAAGATCCGGAAAATCTATAAAAAATTGGCTTATTTAGACGGGCATAAAATAAGTAACTAATCAGTACCGTCAGGGTTCATTGGATTCAATTGCTATCAAGATAATCCACAAGAACTGGTCTATGATGAATAAAATAAGCACCTATCCCCTCGTGTTAATGACGTTATCGTTACTGACCGCAGTAACGGTTACTCTAGGGAATCAGGGAGAGAGCGTAGATGGGGGTAAAGTCCTGGCAAATGTTCCCACAGTTGAGCCGAGTATGAACGCCCAGCAACGGGTTATTTATGTTGATCCCAAGCGGGGAAATGATTCAGTCAGTGCCGGTCAAAGTGAGGCGAATGCGTTACGAACCATTACCGCTGCTTTAGAACGATCGCAGGCAGGAACCGTGATTCAATTGGCATCGGGACGCTATCATGCTGGCGAAGTTTTTCCTTTGAAACTGCCAGCAGGAGTGATTCTGCGCGGGGATGAAAGTGGTCGCGGGGATGGGGTGGTGATTACCGGAGGAAACACCCATCTCAGCAGGATTTGGGCGGGTCAAAATATTACAATATTAGCCGGAGATAGTAGCCAAATTCTCGGGGTGACGGTTACCAATCCTAATCCTTATGGGACTGGAGTTTGGATAGAAAATGCCAATGCGATTGTGAGAAATAGTACCTTTACCAATAATAATCGCGAGGGAATTTTTGTATCGGGTACGGCGCAACCGATGATTGAAAATAATCAGTTTATGTATAATGGGGGGAATGGCATTTCGGTCACGAAGGAGTCGAAAGGGGAAATTCGCCGGAATGTGTTTCAGGATACGGGTTTTGCCCTGGCGATCGGGCATAATGCCGCCCCAGTTGTTGCCGGTAACCATATTCACCAAAATCGGATTGGGATTGTGGTGACGCAAGCGGCGCGTCCGATTTTAGAGGGGAATATTATCGAGAATAATAGCGATTATGGGTTGGTGGCGATCGCTGAATCTCAGCCTCAGATTGCTGCTAATAATACCTTTCGCGGCAACGAACGGGAAAATCAATTAATCGCCCGCAATCCCCAGGGAATTCCCCCCACTCCTGATGAACCCAGTGGCACGCAGCGGGCTTATTTCACCTGCGAACCCTACGGCAACAATTATGCAACAGTGGCTCAACAAGGGTATGCTTCGATTCCCCAAGCGATGATTGTTTGGAAGACTTCGGAGGTGGATTTACCGGAAAATCGCTGCAATGAAGTAACCCAGAAGTTAAACCAAAAGGTGACCGCTTATGGGGGTCAATTGCATAAAATGTTATTTGCGACGGGACGGGTGAATAATGACCGGGTGATTTGTTTGGTGAAGGATTTACAAGAGAGTTGTCAACCGGATAATATGTTATTCACCTTGAGCGGATTTAATGCCAGTGATCCGACTCAAGTATTGCGGCAGTTGATTGCCTTTAGTGTGGAAGGGAAAGGCAATCCGGTACAAGAGTTTGGCGAGGAGGCGATCGCCCCCTTAGAATCAGTGGCCCACAATCTACAACCGGCATTGGGATTGTGGTTTGTTAGCGGATTAACTCAATAACGGTGCAGGCGATCGCCATCTTTTCTCTCTGTTCTTTTTCTCCTCAATACCTTGGGGCAATTTGCCTCTAGCAAGGCGCGGTTTATTCTGCGCTTTTTTTGTTTATTTTTGCAATCATTAGGTGAGAATTTAGGAGCTATTCTGGATAAAATTAGGCTGGTTGAACTTATTATTTTGGGGAGCATTTCAATTTGGCAAAGAGACCTAACCCCCCAGCCCCCTTCCCACCTCTCCCCGGCCCTCCCCTAAGAGGGGAGGGAGGTAAGCGGAATAAATGTCTTTCCTGGAAGGGGGAGCAAGACTTGTAAATTCTCCTTTTAGGCCAAATTGAGATGCTCCCTTATTTTTGGGTTAAAAGACTGGAGGCAGAGCCTCTTATTCTGCGTGACTCGGCAGAGCCAAGTCACGAGTAAAACCCACAAATGACCAATGACCAATGAAGGGGGAGCAAGACTTGTAAATTCTCCTTTTAGGCCAAATTGAGATGCTCCCTTATTTTTGGGTTAAAAGACTGGAGGCAGAGCCTCTTATTCTGCGTGACTCGGCAGAGCCAAGTCACGAGTAAAACCCACAAATGACCAATGACCAATGACCAATGACCAATAACAAACACCCATGAATTTTAAACACCAATTATTACCAACAATTGTAACCGTTGCAGTGGCCACCTGGAATCCCATCGCCTTAGCATTGAGTCCGGCGGAAGTGGATGCGGTGGCATGGCAAGTTTCGGTGTTAATTAGTCCGAATTTGACCCAACAGGGCGATGCGTTTTTAATTGAAGGGGAAAAAACCGGGAGTGGGGTGATTGTAGCGCGGGAGGGAAATAGTTATTATGTGCTGACTGCGTTGCACGTGGTTTGGAAACGAGGGGGATTTCATGCGATCGCCATGCCGGATGGACAGGTGTATTACGTTGATGCCTCGGAACATAGTCCGGATATTATTCCCCTGGGACATCCTTCCGGAGAGTTGGGACAAACGATCGCCGGATTGGATTTGGCATTACTCAGGGTGCAAAGCGATCGCCCCTATTCCTTGGCCCGAACTGCCCCAAATCCTCTCCAGGCGGGAACTCCGGTGTTTGTCAGTGGATGGCCCAATCCCGATGATTTGCGGCAAAAAATTCGCAGTCGCCAGTTAGTTGAAGGTGCGATCGCCGAAGTGACTCCTGCCTCCGATGATGGCGGGTATCGCTTACTCTACAGCAATCTGACGCGCAGTGGCATGAGTGGCGGCGGTATCTTTAATGGCAATGGCGAACTGATCGGCATTCATGGCAGGGGACGGGGAGTCGAAAATAATTGTAGTACCCCAGAAGTCAATGCCAACAACAGTTGTGGAATGTATATCGGTGAGTTTTTAGCGGACAGTCGCGTGCAAAGTCTCCAGTTATCCTTGAATCGCAATCCCATCGATCCGGGGATGATTCAATATGGACTGACTTATACCAGTCAAATCGATCGCGTCAATGGTTCTCCTGTGGCGCGCAGTACCCCACCCCCGGTCCTCCCTCCAACTGTCACACCGGAGACCCCCCAAAGAGCGCCATCCCCCCCGCCTGTTGCCGAATTTCCCACCCCCTCCCCAGAGGCGATCGCCTCCGCAGAAACGATTTATTATATTGACCCCAATCAGGGCACCAATGCTGCCAATGCCGGAATCACCCCAGAAAATCCCTTTCGCAGTATCTCCTATGCGCTACAAGGTGCGCGTCCCGGAACAGTCATTTATCTCGCCCCGGGATTGTATAGCGCCCGGGAAACCTTTCCCCTGAAACTCAATCCAGGCGTAATTTTAATCGGCAATGAATCCCAGCAGGGAGAAGGGGTAATTATTCGCGGGGGAGGAATTGCGTCAACGCGCACCGCTGGACGACAAAATTATACCCTATTTGCGGGAAACAATAGCCAAATTTTAGGGGTAACTATCACCAATCCCCATTCCAATGGAACGGGAATTTGGATGGAAGATACAAGCACTGCTTTGATTCGCAATACTACCTTGATGGATAATCTCCGAGAAGGGATTTTAATCGGAGGAAATGCTACCCCCATCCTGGAAAAAAATCGGTTTGTTAACAATGGCGGAAATGGGATTTCTATCATCCAACAAGGGGGGGGAGAGATTAGAAATAATGATTTTACTAACAATGGAATTGCGGTGGCGATCGCAGGTATGGCAAATCCCTCCATTGCGGACAATCATATTCGCAGCAACCGCAACGGCATCGTGGTTACTGCCTCAGCAACCCCGACTCTTCAAGGCAATATTCTCGAAAATAACCAGACTTATGGAATTTTAACCCTAGGATTGGCCCAATCCTCCCTCGGAGAAAATAACCTGTTTAGAAACAATGGAATTAGCAATCAATTAACCGCTAGAATTCAAGACTGGGGGGGAGACCTTCCTTCCCGAACCGTCACCTCTACAGTGTTTGGTTGTGTAGAATATGAAGGGGGTTTAGCCACCTTTGCCTATACCGGCAAGGGGTCGATTCCCCTGCCCTTTTTGAACTGGAATCATACCGCTTCGGACTCCGGATTAAACCGCTGTCGGTTAGTTACCTCCAGTCTAAATAAAATTGTCGCTTTAACAGGTCAAGACTTATCGACAATGGCGCTTTCTACCGGACGAGTTCATAATAATAATGCGGTTTGTTTAGTGGACCAGTCCGGGGGGATTTGCCAAGATAGCAATCTGTTATTTTACCTCGGAGGAGAAGAACAGCGCAATCCCGCAGAAGGATTAGCGCCCTTACTCCCCTTCCCTTGGGAAACGGCGGGAAATCCTGCACAACAGGTAGAAACCGGGGCATTCATCCCCTTAAAAGACTTTGCACAACGCTTGAAACCGGAATC
>CAYUEH010000110.1:5127-11684 GCA_964442465.1 uncultured Laspinema sp.
CCTTCTCCGGTGGAGGAGTTCCCGGACTTGGCACTGACGGTAGAACTATTAGAAAAGGCGATCGCCAAGGGGTCGAAAATTGCCATTTGTGGCGACTATGATGCCGATGGCATGACCAGTACCGCCCTGTTAATGCGGGCATTACGGGCATTAGGTGCCAATGTGGATTATGCGATTCCCAGTCGCATGGCAGAAGGGTACGGCATCAATGAGCGGATTGTCCGAGAATTCCACGAGGAAGGGGTGAAAATTATTTTAACCGTGGACAATGGCATCGCTGCGGTTAAACCCATCGCCCTCGCCATAGAATTGGGGATGGATGCGATTATTACGGACCACCATGAACTCCCAGATGAACTGCCTCCGGCAACAGCAATTCTCAACCCGAAACTGATTCGAGAAGCATCTCCCTATCGCGGAGTTGCTGGGGTGGGAGTGGCCTATATTTTAGCCATTTGTTTGGCACAAAAGTTGGGTCAATCCCAACCGTTAATTAAACCCTTAAGAGAATTATTAACCCTGGGAACCATTGCGGATTTAGCCCCGTTAACGGGAGTGAATCGCCGCTGGGTTAAACGGGGATTGCGCCAATTACCGGAGTCGGAGTTAGCGGGGGTACAAGCGTTAATTCAGGTTTCTGGTGCGAGTAGCAGTGGGAAAACCATGAAACCGGATGAAATCGGGTTTCGGTTAGGACCGCGCATTAATGCGGTGGGACGGATTGGTGACCCGCAGGTGGCGATCGAACTGCTGACGACGGATGATCCAGGGATTGCCTTAACTCGGGCGATGCAGTGCGAACAAATCAACCAGGACCGTCAGCAGATGTGCGAAACCATCGAGGCGGAGGCAGTCGCCTGGGTTGAAAGCAGTGGGATTGATTATTTAGGCAGTCGGGTGTTAGTGGTGGTCCAACCGGGTTGGCATCATGGTACTATTGGCATTGTGGCCTCTCGCTTGGTGGAACGCTACGGTGTGCCGGTCTTTATTGGCACGTATGAGGACGATCGCCAGGAAAAGATTCGCGGATCGGCACGGAGTATTCCAGAATTTCATGTGTTTGAGGCGATGCAGCATTGCGATCGCTGGTTGGGAAAATATGGCGGACATCGCGCAGCAGGGGGATTTACCTTAAGTGCAGAGAATTTAGACGGATTCCGCCAGGGGTTGAGTGAGTTTGCTCATGGATGTCTGGAACCCCATCATCTCAAACCGGCGATCGCCATTAATGTGCTGGCGGAATTTGAGCAAATTGACCTGGATTTATACCGGGAAATCGATCGCCTCCACCCCTGCGGCATCGAAAACCCCTCCCCAGTATTCTGGACGCCGAATGTAGAAGTGGTGGAACAGCGCATTGTCGGCAAAGGACATATCAAAATTACCCTAGAAAGCTCCACTCACAGTTTCCACCCCAATTCGTCAAAAATTGCCACGCCGCGTCGGATTCAAGGGATTGCATGGCGCTGGGGGGATTATTTTCCCCTGCCTCGATATATTGATGTGGCCTATAAGTTGCGGGAAAATACTTGGAATGGTCAAACGACTGTAGAATTGGAACTGATTAGCGCTCGTCTGCCTGAGAACGAAGACAGTCGCCCGAGTGAGATTACCCAACCGTCTGCGCCACCTCCACCCCCGAAGCGGCGATCGCTGAAAATGCCAGGGAAACCAGCAGTCCCGGAATCCGTTCCCCAAACAACGGGAGGCGTGACTGCGCCTGCGCCTGCGGTGACCCTGGTACTCCCGGAAGCGCCTCCGGTGACGGTTAATCCAGAATGGTTATCGGGGATTGCCTTACAATCCTTACTCACTCACTTACAGGGTCGAGTGTTGTTCTATGGTGCCGGTAGACCGGAAATTGGCGCGACAGACTGTGAAATTGAGTGGAACTTTCCCAAGCGTCCCTGTGATACGTTGTTGCTCTGGACGTTACCGCCTTCGGGTACACATTTGCAATGGTTACTGGCGAAAGGGATGCCGCGTCAGGTGTATGTTTACAATCACTTACCGCCGTTGCCGTCACCGATGCAGTTGCGATCGCAATTGCGCGATCGCCTCCAGGAGGCGGGGAATCAACCCTTGAACCTGTTGCAATTGGGTCAAGAATTGTGGGTGGCACCAAGTACCTTGCTGGCTGGTTTACGGGAATTGGGGGATTCCTATCCGGAATTTCCTCCCACTCAAACCCTCGATCGCGAATTAGAACGGTTGTATCGGTGGTATGCCTTTCCTCCGGGGAAATTAGCACAAATTAATTGGCGATCGCCTTTGCATTAGCCGGACTATTCCAGAATCGTAATATGATTGGTGCGATCAATGGTAATTTTCCCCTGGTGCTGTAACTCGCTCAAAAGACGGGTAACCGTCACGCGAGTGGTGCAGGACGCTTCGGCGAGTTCCTGATGCGTGAAGCGTAGACTCAAGCGGGTTCCTGTGGCAACGGGTTCGCCTAAGATGGTTTTTAAAACCTGGAGTAGGGTGAGAAGGCGATCGCTGGCTCGTCTTCTGCCAAATACGGATAAGAACAATTCAGATTGCTGTAATCGCTGAGTGACCCCTTCGGCAATCCACTGCGCCAAGTGAGGGGAATGAGTGATTTCTAGGTGGGAAATCGTGATTAATTCTACCGTTGGAGAAAGGGCTGTGACTTGATAAATGGGCAGGGCAGTTAAAGTCCGACAAAAGGGGATTCCTTGACCCGCTATTCCCATCAATACCTCACTATTGTTTTCCGTCAGGGTACTTAATTTGACCCACCCTTTACAGATCAGCCAGAGGGCATCTGGTGGGAAGGGGATATTTTCTCCTTTAGAAAAACTATGCCGGGTGCGATCGCAGAATAGGTCCTCGGTAGTCTTTTTTTTCGAGCGCTGGCGATCGCTGATGTCTCGGATCCAGAGGCAGGTAGAAACAATGTTACCCCAAGCATCCCGTTCCACCGAGAGGGTCAGCGCCGCATCAAAGGGTTCCCGATGAAGGGAATAGAGTCTCACTTGCCACTCCCGATCGTCCTCCACCTCTTGCCGCCTTTTCAGTTCTTCCCGAAACTCCCGTCGCGCCTCCATCGGCACCAACAGACTGACGGGTTTGTGCAGTAGCAATCCCTGAGTGCAGTCGAATAACCGAGTCGCGGCACGATTCACCGAGGCGATCTTACCGGCGCTATCCAGGGCAATGTAAGCATGGGGTGCTTGCTCAAATAGGCTTTGATAACGCCTCCGTTCTGCTTCTATTTCGGTGCGAGATTCAACCAGTTGTTGCTGTTGCTCGGCCAGTTGTTCTAAGGCAACGAGCAGTTCTTCCGAAGCGGTCCCGAGTTCTTTAAAGGCGATCGGCAGTAACTCACCGTTGGACTGGATCACCGCAGGTTCAGAACTGCGGTGATCCAGGCTTTCAATTCGCTGATTCATCGCCGTGACATATTGGGTAAATAAATCGAGCTTAAAAATACCTTCCTCCCGATCAATTTTCTCGATTTGGTGTTAGTTAGTGGGGGGAATGGAGTTCACGCCTCGCTTTCTAGTTTTTGGAACCGAGATGTTAAAAATTAATAGCTGCAAAATTATAACATGGTTGTTATGAATCTGCAAGTTTTGTAGTATTTTTTCAGTGGAAATGCAGGGATCAAATCCTCTGTTCTTCAATCCCTTTGGGGTGACCCATCCTCCCCAAGGGCGATCGGCCCTGGGTCCAACACCCGGGATGGCCCGATCACCCAATCTCCGGAAAATCTAGGACCCTTACCCTGGGCAGGGGACCGGGCGAAACTCCATCAGCCACAAGGGTCTCACCGTTAAATGTAGCCAGGGATACAACAAGAATTCACCATAATTCTCTCTCGGGATAGAGTATTAACTCTAGTCTGGGTTTTAGAATCATGGGGGTACTTAAATTTTTTACAAAGTAAATTCGGGTTTTGTTTGACTGAATAAAGTTTTCTCAAACCCGGGAACTTTTTCCGGGGCTTCGAGTCCGTATGGGGTTAGTCACAATTGAGTAAACAGCAAGGCTTATTTTCCAATAGACCTCTTGCAAAATTCTCTTAAGCCCCCCTTAAGAAGGGGAGTTGGGGCTCAATCCGTTATTTTCCAAGAGGTCTACTGATCGGGGACTGAAAATGAGAGCAATTATTTGATCTTAATCAGGTATTAATTATTCGGCAAAAATTTGATAAGGAGTATCATGAATGTTGCTTGTTTCTTGAAAATAATCGTCCAGATCATCCCCTAGATTTTTTAGATGGGAATTATTTGCCATCTCGCCTAATTTCTATTCAGGTTGAGTAAAAACTATCTCTATAGCAATCCTCAATGATTTATATAGCGCTTCTCATCTTTGTATGGTACAGCCCTCAACCCAAACCCCTCTCCCAGAACATCCTGCCGGATACAAAAAAATACCTCATCAGTCCACCGAAACGCTATAACTTATGTCTTCTCCTACAGGATGTTCACCGGACGCCAATGGTTGGGGGCCGCCGACGTCTTCCACAACGGCACCTTAGGACTGCTATAGAGCAATCCTAAATGATTCCCTCACCCCCAACCCCTCTCCCAGAAGATCCTGCAGGAGAAGAAAATGTTACAAATCATTTAGGAATGGTATATACCGGACATCAACAACAAATGAATGCAGAGAACAAACTTATGAATCGAGTAGCCACGCGCAAAAAAATATTAATTGTTGAAGACAATCTAGCTTATGCCAATATTTTAAGACTCACATGGGAAAACTCGACTTCTTGGGCCGATGCGGAGATAGAGACCGTCAATGATGGGTCCGAAGCGATCGATTACCTCTCTCGGACTCAGGGAAATTCAGGCGATCGCCAGGAGTCCAGCCCGTTACCCGATTTGATTCTCTCTGATATCAATATGCCCCATTTGTCCGGATTAGAATTACTGGCTTGGATTCGACAAACCCCTCATCTGAAGCACTTACCTGTGATCCTCATGAGTAGCTACATCGAACCCCTAGAGCTAGAAATTATTAAGAGCTTAAAGGCTAATTATTATTTTATTAAGCCCTTAACCATTCAAGAATTATTAAACAACCTGAATCAGACCATCAAGCAACTTCAACCCAGTGAACCTCACGTCGTGGAATAATTCTCTAGCAATCCTTTCCGGATTTGTAACTTATGTACTCTCCTACAGGATGTTCATCGTCCACCAACATCCCAGGGGCCGCCATCGTCTTCCACTACGGCACGCCAGGACTGCTATCGATCATTAATTTTAAAAAGAGAGACTTGGACATTAACCGAGTCTCTTTGATCTTGGTCCTCGAAAATATAGCAGTTCGGTGGACTGCTATTTCCTAGGGAACAGAGTAGTCGGGATTAATTTAACTCTATATATAGCGGTTCTTTCAGGAAATCGACCCTCACCCCCAACCCCTCTCCCAAGGGGTTGGGGGTGAGGGTCAATTGCCAAACGGCACCCAAGGGTCGCTATAGCAGTCCTTTCCGGATTTGTACCTCACCCGATGTCCCCTCGGATGTTCACTGGACGCCAACATCCAAGGGGCCGCCGACCTCTTCCACAACGGCACCTCATGACTGCTATAGAGGTCCCCAAAACTGTGAACCCAGGACGCTAATCAGTGCGCTTGCCAATAGCTTGATTCAGAATTCAGATTCTAATTGGGGGTAAAATGAAGTCTCTGGGTGAATCTGATTGCCCTAACTTCGGGAATTCTCAAAGTAGTTCCTTGGCGAGGGGACCTGATGAACGGGTACGCTTTCCCATCGGGGTTGAGTCAAAAATAGAAAAGACCTCGGGCAAAAAAAGGATGGATTCCCCCTTCCCCCCCTTGGAGATCCCCCTCCCGTCCCCCGTAGATCCTCCTCCTGTCCCCCTTCCCAAGGGGGAGGCCAAAAGAATTTTGCCAGAGGTCTAAAATACACAGAATGACCCGTTTTTGCAGTCCCCTGTGTCCATCAAGAGCGATTGTAGCAAAAGAGGCGAATATGAGCCAAAAATGGTTTGCGGAACAGGATAGCTTATCCGATGCAGTAGAAGAACTTGCAGAAACCACTGTTTCCCTAGGGGTGATCTCTAGTTTTATGGTTCGCTATCAGGGTCAACAGCGTCAATTTTATTTACCCAATCAGAGCGATTCTCAACCCCTGACGGCAGAAGAGGCATACTTGCGGTTGAAACAGTTGATGGAAGAATCAGGGCTATTGAGCCAGATCTCATCCTGATAGTTGGGAGGGATTCAAGCCGTTCAACCCAATCGTCGGTCTGCATTATGTCACTCAACAGTATATGCAGTAGGCTCAGGACCGCCATCAAACCGAGTCTACTGCCTTGTTTGAGCGGGAAGATGGAAAACTCAATTGAGCGATCGCCCTTTGGGAAATTTTTATCCCTCAGAGGATGTCGAGAACCCTACACTCAGCCCTGGGAGTTAGGAAAAAGCAAGATTCCAGTAAAGCCATTCTCCCAGGGTGTTTGTGCAGGGGTGAATTTCTAGGCGCTGCCTTGGCAATCCAGAGTCCTAGAGGGGACTCCAGAGGGCGCACCTATCAACGGGACGGAGCGTCAAGG
>CAYUEH010000111.1:0-11649 GCA_964442465.1 uncultured Laspinema sp.
GATGAAATGGCAGCTCGGTTTGCAGATCAAGCGAGGAACAGTTAAGAAAATCAAGATGCAGTAGAGCAAGTGCATGAATGATCCCGAAGACCGGATCTCAATGCACCAGTACCGGCCTTATGGCCCGGGAAAATTACTGCCCCTAACCGACTCAATCTGTCCCTGTTGGATCTCATCACAAGGAAAAGTATCGCAAACATGGCTGAGTCTTTTACTATCCACCTGAGTTCACCCGTTCTGAGGCCCGAATCCCCGGCTCGATTCATGCAAGAGTTCCACTCCGCTGATTTAGGTAGACAAATTGCCCAAATCCTCGTGACGCAAACCGAGACCGGGAGTGTGTTGCGTGGCATCCTGGAGTGGGTGGGCTCTTTATTTCCCGCCGATTGTTGTCTGATGCTGGTTCGAGACCCCCAAGACCCAGGTCTCCAGACCCACATTTGGCAATCCCCAAGCCCAAATGCCCCGTTCTTGCCCGAGGAATTGGCAACTCTGCAAGGAATCAATTGGTTAGAAATCCTCGACGGTGCAAACCTGGTGGCGATTTCTGATCCCCAGAGGGCTTGGCCAGGGGTCTTAGAGGGAGAAGCAGGGGCGGGGATACCCGTCGGCAGCGTCTTAGCCATCACCACCCGATTTCAGGGCCAGATTAACGGAGCCATTATTGTTATGCGTGGATGTCTTCCAGTCCCGTTGGAACAAAAGAGGGCCTCAGGGGGGAGGGCCCGGTTGGAAAATTTGGAGCAATCCCAGGGGTCATATTGGACCTCTATGGAAATGATGAACCTAATGGCCCTGTCCGAACCAGTGGCGATCGCCTTTAATCAGGTTTTCCAGACTCAAGCAGTCGGGTCCCTAGAACAACAGGTTCGCCAGAAAGAAAAATATCAAACCCTGATCCACGAGCTCACGATCGCAATTCATCGCGGGGCCGATATTCAACGAATACTTCAGATGGCAATCCATAGTCTGGCTGAAACGTTGCAAGCCGCTCGCGGTCGCATTCTCCTCTTGAAATATGCCGACCCTCTGTTTAAACACCGCTTCGAGCCCCTCAACCGCATCGCCGCTTCCCGAGACGGGGATTCCGAACGACCCCCGGATTCGGCTGCCGATCGCATTCCCAAAGCCAAAGTAACCATTGTCTCCGACAGTATCCCCCACCCCCATCAGGATTTGAAGTCGTTCACCCCCCTTGGAGAAGGTCACTCTTCCAGCACCACCGGAACTCCCTCGTTTTGGTTGTCGGAATGTTACTGGTGTCAGCAAGCCTTTTTAGCCGCCCCCAATTCTTTGGCGATCGTCGATCGCCGTTCCCTGATCGCCCTCAATCCTGATATCGGCCCCTCCCCCATCTTCTCTCCAGAAACCATGCCGGCCCTGCTCACCTTTCCCTTGGTCGGGATTACCAGTGCCGGATCCGGCCCGGGCAAGGTTTTGGGCTTTCTCGTCCTCGAACACAGTACCCCCCGTCAGTGGCAAGTCGAAGAACTCCGTCTCGTTGAATTAGTCGCCGCTCAACTGAGCACCGCTATCCTCCACAGCCAAACCATGCAGCAAGTTCAGGCTTTGGTCGAAGAACGCACGGCTCAATTACAGCGATCTTTAGACGTTCAAGCCAAACTCTATGAAAAAACCCGTCAGCAAATTGACCAACTGCGTCAGTTAAACCAACTCAAAGACGAATTCCTCACCACCCTCTCCCACGAACTTAATACCCCCCTCACCAGCATGAAGGTCGCTATCCAGATGTTGCGACAACCGGGAATTACCCCCGATCGCCAAACCCGTTATCTGGATATCCTAGAGTCGGAATGGCGCAGAGAAAGCAATTTAGTTCGCGATTTGCTCAAACTTCAGGAGTATGAGTCCAATCAAGCCACTATTCATGTCCAAAACCTTGACCTGAAACTTGTCCTCAACGAAATCGCTAACTCGTTTCAGGACAAATTTGAGGAAAAGGGATTAAATCTCAGCTTGGACTTGCCCAAACGTGCCCCCAAAGGGATTGGCAAAAAATTTTTTAAACTCAATACCGATGCTGAAAGTTTCGAGCGGATCCTCCATGAACTGCTCACCAATGCGGGGAAATATTCCGACCCCGGGACTACGGTTTATTTACAAGCTGCTCACCACATTGATTTACAACAAAATCAAGTGATCGTGACTTTAACCAATACGGGTGCAGGAATCTCTCCCGAGGACCTCCCCCATATTTTTGAAAAGTTTCGTCGGGGTCAAGGGGTCACCCAACAGGCGATCGGCGGCACAGGCTTAGGCTTGGCCCTGGTTAAATGTTTGGTTCAACACCTCAATGGCTCGATTACGGTCTCCAGTCAACGGATTAAACACTCCACCGCTTGGGAAACCTCCTTTACCCTGACCTTACCTCAGTTGTTGGACAGTTCCCTCCCTTAGTCGCGAGCGGTTGGGTTTCTTTCCCCCCCCTCGATGGAACTCCCCCTGACCCGGTTTCATGTTTTAATAAAACACAGTAGGGTGGACGATCGCCATCCGATGGCCTAGATCGTACAATTTTGAGGTAAAAAACTTGTCGCTTGTTCGGGGTGAATTCACATCGCTTGACCGAAAAATGGTGGTAAAGACGGCTCCGAAACCACTCCGGTGGCAACGCTCTAACTATTCTTTGCTGGGGCGTCAGCTTGATATTTTTAGCTCCGCTGCCCAGTTTATGTTCTACCTGTGGTGGGATAACAAAGTGGCTCGCAATGCCCCCCATCACCGCTATCGTCGCGCTGAATGGTTAGTCGGAACTCTCCTGGATTTAGGCCCGACTTTTATTAAAATCGGTCAGGCTCTCTCCACCCGCGCTGATATCCTCCCCAAAGAATACGTTAAAGCTTTGGCAACTCTCCAGGATCAAGTCCCGGAATTTAGTTCCCTTGAGGCGATCTCTGTCATTGAATCTGAACTCGGCAACTCCCTTTACTCCCTGTTTCGCGATTTTGATGAATTCCCCCTCGCTGCTGCCAGTCTCGGCCAAGTCCATAAAGCTCGTCTCCATTCCGGAGAAGATGTGGTCATCAAGGTCCAGCGTCCGGGGTTAGCAAAATTATTTCAACTCGATTTTCAAGCCTTGCAAGACCTCGTGAACATTTGCAATCGCTTTTTTCCCTGGACTCGCAAATATCAACTCCAAGAAATTTATCAGGAATTCGTTAATTTCCTCTCTCAAGAAATCGATTATGTTCAAGAAGGCAAAAATGCCGATCGCTTTCGAGAAAATTTTAAAGATTACTCTAATATCATCGTTCCTAAAATCTATTGGCGCTACACGAGTCGCAAGATTTTGGCGATGGAATATTTACCGGGTATCAAAATTAACGACCGCCGGACTTTAGAATCCTGCGGTATTGATGTCAAGCAAGTCAATGTCCTGGGGATTTGCTGCTATCTCAAACAACTCCTAGAAGATGGTTTCTTTCAGGCTGACCCCCATCCGGGAAATATGGCGGTCAATCAGGAAGGCAGTATCATCTTTTACGATTTTGGCATGATGGCTGAAATGAAATCTCTGGCTAAAGACCAGATGATTCGCACGTTCTTTGCGGTCCTAAGAAAAGATACGGAAGCGGTTCTCAATAGCTTAATTGAAATGGGATTAGTTGTCCCGGTTCCGGATATGAAACCCGTGCGCCGAATGATTACTTTTTTGTTAGAAAATTTCACGGAAAAGCCGTTGGAAATTAAGGCGTTACGGGAACTGCGCAGCGAGTTGTATGCAATGTTTCAGCAGCAACCGTTTCGCCTCCCGGCACAAATGACGTTTATTCTCAAATCCCTCACCACCCTCGATGGAATTGCTCGCACGTTAGACCCTCAATACAATCCTGTTGCCTGTGCTAAACCGTTCATCCGCCGGGTGACAATGGCCCGAGGTAAAACCAGTCTGATTAGCGGATTGACTCAACAGGCACGAGAGTTTGTCCAATATCGCCTCCAACAACCCCGCCAAGGGGAAATTATCCGCCGAATGGAACAACGGATTGAACGGGGAGAGTTGGAGTTTCGCGTCCGGTCCTTGGAAAGCGATCGCCTCCTCAAACGCATGAATCTAGCCATTAAAAGTTTGATTTATGCCTGCATCAGTGGCTTTTTTCTGGTGGCGGGGGCAGTCCTCTTTGTGGGAACTTATCTAGGAGGAGCGATCGCCTTCTTTACTCTCTCCGGTTTCACGTTTCTGATTTTCCTGCACTCTCTACTCCAGCTATCGGTTCAGGAAAAGTTTGACAATCTCTCGGAATAATCCCTGGGATTACCCCGGCTTTCCCCCAGGTTTGAATCGGCGGACTTAACCCGCAATCATTAAAAAAGACACCTCATTCAATATGAGATGTCTTTTTAATCAGTCCTGCCGCTCTGCGGTATAATACCCCCAGGGGAATTCGAATCCCCGTCGCCTCCGTGAAAGGGAGGTGTCCTAGGCCTCTAGACGATGGGGGCAGGTATTTCGTGCTTTGTTGAGGTCGTCTTAGCGCTTGTTTTTCGCTTCCCCTCAGCACCTTTTATATATTAACCAGGTTGCCTATTCTTGTCAACCCTTTTTTCAATTTTTTTTTTGAGTTTTTCGATTATTTTCTGAAAATGCTTACAGAGCAAGGGATTTAGGGTTTTATTTTTTTTGATTTAGCCCCGAAGAAACCCATCACAGGGGCTAAATCACGGGATGGGACCTGATGAATCTCCCATGCCGGAGCATCCTCATCGGGGTTATTCCTGGAGGCAGTACCGTTGGAGAATCCGAATACAGTTGGCGATCGCCCCGATATGAGCTATCTCATAGCCGTGGGTATTCTGGGTGGGAAAGCCTAAACAGGCGGCCCGGGCGACATGACCCAATTTCATGGCGATGGAGGCATCACTGCCAAATCCACTAATGGTTGCCAGTTGCAAGGCGACTGCCCCTTCTTCTGCTGCCTGCCGAATCTCCCGATTCAACCCTTCATCGTAAATCCCATACCCATCCTGAGACAGCAACACCGGCACCTCCCCCTCGGCGATCAGATATTCCGGGGCCACGGGACAAATTTCTAACGCAATTAAAGCATCTAACTGTTGCCGATTGGTAAAATACAAGGCCCCCACTGCCCCGACTTCTTCCTTCGCTGACGCTACCCAATAAATATCCCCCGGCGGATTCTTCACGGTTTCCGCTAGGGCTAACAAAATGGCCACCGAGGCTTTATTGTCCAAGGTGTAACTGGCGATATAATCCCCCATGCGAATGGGTTTTTTGCGATGTTTGCCCACTACCATCCGAGTACCGGGACGCACCCCGGCTTCGGCTAATGCTTCCGGTGTGCATTTGGTTTCCACCCAAACATCTTCCCAATTGAGGGGTTTATCTTTCTGAAATGCCTGTTGGGGAGATTCGTGGGAGATGTGACGGGACCCAAAACTGAGGATGCCACTGACAACCAGGCGATCGCCTAACAAATCCACCACCCCCTCCCCATAAATCCAAGGAAACGAACCCCCCAATTTGCGGACTTGCACTCGTCCCGTGGGTTCGATAGTTTTGACGACTGCCCCGATTTCATCCTTATGTCCCGTAATCGCCAGGGACTTTCCCCCTGGGCGTCCCGGAGTTTTGGCAATCACATTTCCTGCTGCATCCTGCCACACCTCTACCCCAATCTCCTCAAATCGCTTCAATAACCAGCGATCGATTTCCCCCTCATCCCCACTGGGTGAATGATGCAACACTAAGGTTTCAATGGTTTCAAATAAGCGATCGGACTCTAACACGGACATGGTTAAGCTCACAGATGCATTTAAACTGGATAATTTTAGCTTTCTTTAGTAGGGTGGGCACTGCCCACCTGACTATAGGTGGGCACTGCCCACCCTACAATTCCTCGGATTTTACCTGCTATTTTCCTACAGTTTTATGCTTACCTACTCCTGTAGCCGGTTTCCCGAAAACTTAGGGCAAATTGGGATTGAGATCCGCCCCGGAATACCCGGTAAAGATCCAGAGAATGGAACGCAAGCAGTCGCGAAACACTCGCCCTGGGGACTCCGGGGGAAACCCCCGAGAAGGGACGGCAATCGGGGTGATGATCATCCCGCGACTGCCAAACACGAAAAAGGCGATCGCCCAGGACCGGCGAATATGATAATCCGATGTGATTAAATACACATGGCGCAGACCCCGGGGGACCAACTCCGCACGCATATCGGTAAAATTGGTCACCGTATCCGTGGATCGCGTTTCAAAATAGAGTTGCGATTCCGGGACTCCCGCATTCTGGAAAATCTGACGATAGCGCGGATTATCCACCCCAACTCCCGACAACCAAATATCCAAATGGGGCTGCTGCTGCCAAAACTGGGCCGCAAAGGTCATCCGATGGGGATGTCCTTCTAGAACCACGATCGCTTCCGGAAGCGGGACGAACAGGCGGGCGATCGCAATTTGTACGGGAATCCATCCCACGAGGATCACCAGGACTGTAGTCAGGAATACTCTCCAAAATTTTTGACCGACTGATAAACGCTGGCTCACTTTTATCCTAAACCGTTACAAGAGATCTATCTCAGGGAGAGGGTAATTCTCTTCCGTTAATTTTATCGGTTCGGGCATTTTGAAAATAGCCCAGATGCCCTCCTCTACCGCCTTTACGGTGCTACGGGGCTGGAATTTTCCATGACATCGGGAACCGCTAGTCCTTCTCCTTGTACCCCAAAAAACCACAAAGCGGCTGCCGCTTCCGCCCGCGTTACTTCTTTTTTGGGTTGAAATAAGGTGGTATAACCAAAAGCACGGCGAATATTTGAGCGATCGCCATTCTGATAATCGGCATACACCGCCCGCAATGCATTCGGGTCAATTTTACCGGCATCTTGGAACCCCCAGCTTTCCTTAATCGCATCCACGGATGCGCTGGGTAAATTGCGGCGGATATCTAACGGCACTTTCCACACCAGCAATTGTTCGCGGGTGACAATGGCATCGGGACGAAATGTGGTGGCGCTGCTATCCCCACTCAAGGCACTGGGAATAATCCCTGCTTCCGCTAATCCTTGAATCACGGGGAAATCGGGATGGTTCCTGTTGACGTCGGAAAAGGCTGGGTTAGCGGTGGTGGGTGCTAATCGGATTTGTTTTCCCGATTGATTGGCATAGATTTTATTATTGACTTCCAACAACCATCGCGCAAATTGCTGGCGACTAATCCCTTGGTTGAGATCCACGGCAGATTCGGTGGCATTAGGGCTGGGATTCCCGGGGGGTTGGGCGATCGCAATGCCCATGTTTTCTAAGTCGCGCAGATAGGGTTGCAACTGTTCGGGAACTTGTTCTATTGCAGTGGGGGTGGCGGGTGTTTCCTCCGGTTCTGAGGTGGGTTGAGAGACTGGGGTGGCAGCTTCGAGGGCGATCGCATTGGGGGGTTGATCTCCGGGGGTTTCTCCGGTGGTTTGCGCCGGATTGGAGCGCACGTAACTAATCAGAAATTCTACCCGCTCTGGAGGAGTTTCCCCTATCCCGATTTGCGGTTCGACGTCAATATTCACCAGTAAATCTAGTCCTTGACGGGCTATCAAATTCCCCTGGGGTCCGGTTTGATTCGTTTGGGGGACGATTTCCCAATTCGGCTGATTAAACTGTTGTTGATAAAAGTTCAGCACTTGTTCGGCAGTGTCGGAAGTTTGCCAGAGGGTGACAACTCCTGCTTCCGCTTCTGTGGATTCGGGAGTCTCATTCGGGGCGATCGTCCGGATAAATTCCCCATTGGGATAGGGGGGAATGGTTTCGGGGAAATCCTCGGGCAGTTCAGAGGAGCCTTGCATTCCCTCCAAGGCGAGATCCGGAGGCGGTGGCGGTGCCACGGGAGTGCCCTCATTCTCTTCCAATAGCGGATCCGCCGCAAATGTCCGTTCTAAGGTTTCGCTATTCGGACTGTTGGCACAGGCACTCAATCCGATAACCAGGGCGATCGCACTCAGGGATACTGATACAGGTTTTAACAACATCACGATTCAATAAAAGAAAAAATATCCGCTATTTTTACCCTAACGTAGTTTCCCCCAATTGAAGGGGGGCGATCGCAATGGACTTAGGGGGGCGAATTCCCCGAGTTTCTGCCAATTATCGGATTCTGTCCAGTTTCTGGCGGTTGCTTTAGTCCGAAGGTCCCCCCAAGGGACGACAAACCGGATTTCTCTACAAGATTTTTGCTGGCTTTGTCACTGGGAAAGGGCCATAAATCCCATTTTTGTCCCTTTCCCGAAATACTTTAGCCGGAAAAAAGCCCATGCCCCCTACAGTCTCAGGGTCAGGTGTCTGCGAATGGCAAAACTTAGGAGTCTGCCAGGAACACTCGACCCTTTCAGGACTGGCAATCGGATATATCGTCCCCTTACCAAACGCCCGATGCCTTTGATCCGCGCTTTGAGTCGGATTGCCAACACCTTTACAGTCCCCTCGTGAGCTTCGCAGGCATACATCGGTAAAAAAGCCAGTTTTCCATACAGCACATCCGCTCGATGGGTGTAACTGAGTTGATTTTGACGATGTTCGGGATTAGGACGTCCCCCATGTTCTCCATAGTTACGAAACGGCACGTAATTCTTAAATTTATGTTGGCGCAGAAACGCATCAATTCCGGAATCCCAAGCGGAGTAATACTTCGGTCCAATTTCATCTTTGATTCGATCCGCCAGTTGCATTAAATACTTAGCGCTATGATTCGTGATAATATAAGCCACCATGGAGGTAGAAAATCCCTGGGCATAGCCATCTTGAGACACACTATAAATTTGCGGCGCACAGGTATAAAGCCAAGCAATTCCCAGATCCTCCGTGCGATCGCCCGGAAAAGATAACGGCAGTTGTCCAAATCCCCGCACCGGCACAAAATCGGCTTCGACAATTAAGGTGGGTTGCGGTTCATTCAAGGCTTTTTCCCAGGCTGATCGATGATTGAGCAGACAGCGATAACTCGGGGAAAAGTCCTGCATCGCTGGATTTTCGCCCTGTCGCACGACTTCCGCTGTTAACCCTTCTTCCCTCAATGTCTTCTCTAGCAACTCCGTCGGTTCTTTGTACGCAATAATCAACACCCTGCTAATGCGATCGCCCAGTCGATTGAGACTCGGCGGCTGTTCCATCGTCGCATCGATTGCCTTCATTGCTTTTGCCAATAGATTGACCTTTATAGTTTACTTCGGAATAGAGCTGCTCCTCTCCTTGCCCGATGTATTGGGGCAATCTACCCCAATTTTCCGCGCAATTCCTCATGGGTTACCCGTCTTTTTGGGAAGTCTCAATTACTGAGTGAGATTTTCAATGGCTTGGATCGCATCTTGGTATTTTGCAGTCAATCCTTGTCGTTGATAAAGTTGCGCCGCTTGTCGAAAATCCGCCCGCGCTGATTGCGCGTCCCCCATCCGTTGGTAAGTCAGCCCCCGATTATAATAGGCTTCTCCTAAGTTGGGATTAAACCGAATCGCTTGGGTATAGTCGGCGATCGCATCGGGAAATTCTTCCAGTAACGCATAAGCCACCCCCCGATTCAAGTAGGAATTCGCATCGGTCCGATTGATTTCCAGGGCTTTTGTATAATCCGCGATCGCCCCACGATAATCTTCTAACCGCCGCCGGGTAATCCCCCGATTATAATAGGCTTGCGCTAAAGTCGGGTCCAGTTCTAAGGCTTTCTCGTAATCGGCAAGGGCCGCCTCACTCTCCCCGATATCGTCATACGCATTTCCCCGAAACACATAAGCCAGGGCATCATTGCCATCCAGTTCAATGACGCGATTAAAATCTTCGATACTTCCGGGATAATCCCCACTCCGGGCGCGACTTTGCCCTCGTCTTCTATAAAATGTCGGGTTATCCGGTGACAGTTCGATCGCCCGGTTATAATCTCGAATCCCTGGCTGAAACTGCCCCAGTTCCGTCTGTGCCTCCGCCCTGAGCATATACGCATCGGCATCATCCGGATTCTCCTCAATCACCCGATTAAAATCCGCGATCGCCGCCTGATACTCTCTTAAGTATAAATAATCTAAAGCCCGTAACCCATGAACTTGAGTATTTTCAGGCTGGATTTCCAGCACTTGCGTAAAATCTTCCACTGCACCCCGGTAGTCCTCACTCCGGTGACGAGCAATTCCCCGGGCTGTATAAGCATCCACTAACGTTGGATCTAACTCGATCGCCCGGGTAAAATCCGCGATCGCCCCCTCATAATCTTCCGCCTCCAATTTCTGCACCCCCTCCGTTAGGAAATCTTCAGGGCGCGTTTGGGCAACTGCCTCCGGGACCGCCAACATCGGCAACAGTCCCGGACCTCCCATCAGGGCGATCGTCAGTCCCAAAGCAGGAAAAGCAGCATTTAGCGTTCGGTTCATCAGGATTTTAAGAGAGACTGCAACCCTTCCACAAGTCGCTCACAGTGAGCCTTTTCGTGAGTTGCCATCACCGTCACCCGGATCCGGCTGGTTGGGACCGTCGGGGGACGCACAGCACCCACTAAAATACCGGCAGCTTTGAGACCCTCCCCCACGGCTAAAACCGTTTGAGCATCAGGGACTTGCACACACAGAATCGGGGACTCTGAGGGCAGTAACCGCGATGCCACCGAGGGTACACTCTCTGCCAGTAACTGTTTAAGGTATTTGACATTTTGCCACAATTTCGCCCGTCGTTGCGGTTCCTGATTTACAATGGCGATCGCCCCTAACCCTGCTGCCGTATCTGCCGGGGAAAGTCCCGTCGTATAAATCCAACTCCCCGCCCGATTTCGCAGAAAATCAACTAACGCCGCAGTTCCTGCCACATATCCCCCCAAACTCCCTAACGCCTTACTCAGGGTTCCCATTTGCACCAACCCCCGCCCCGTACAGCCCAAATATTCCACCACCCCCGCACCCCGGTCCCCAAACACCCCCGTGCCATGCGCCTCATCCACTAACAGCATACAGCCATAAATTTCTGCCACATCTAATACCTCCGGTAGAGGACATAAATCCCCATCCATACTAAACACCGTATCCGTCAAAATCAAACAGCGCCGATAAGCCTTTCGATGGGATTCCAACAGCAATTTCAACTCTTCCACATCCCCATGTTCATACTCTAAAACTGTCGCACCACTCAAAATTGCGCCATTTTTCAAACTCGCATGATTGTATTGGTCCGACAAAATTAAATCCCGCTTTCCCACCAAAGCCGAAATTGCCCCCAAATTCGCTAAATAACCCGAACTAAACACAATCGCATCCTCCGTTTGTTTCAGGGATGCGATCGCCCGTTCCAACTCCCCATGAATCGGACGATGCCCCGTAATCAACCGCGAACCCGTCGCCCCCGTCCCATACAATTGAGTTGCTTCTATTGCCCCAGCAATCACCCGACTATCCCCCGCCAAACCCAGATAATCATTACTCGCAAAATTAATCAACTCTTGCCCATCTATCCGGACAATCGCACCCGGAAGACCCCTAATTTCTTGCACCGAACGATACCAATTCGCCCGATGAATCGTCCTGAGCGATTCTTCTATCCAACCATAAGGATTTATTGACATAATTAATCCAATTCAAACAACAATACACCCCCACAACCCTCGTTCCTAGGCTCTGCCTAGGAATGCCCAATTGGAGGCTCTGCCTCCT
>CAYUEH010000112.1:0-2462 GCA_964442465.1 uncultured Laspinema sp.
AGGCGACGTTCCAGAGATTGACCGCCAATATAACTGGCACGGACTCGCAAGTCTTCCCGCAGTTTGGTTTCGGGACTTCTGATGCCAAACGCTTCGTATAAGCGCGTCTGACAGTCGTTGAGCAAGCGATCGTAGGCAGTCTGAATCTCTCGCAGGGCTTCTACTAGCTTGAGGCGGAGGGTTTTGGCAATATTGGCATCCTCCCCCTCTTCGCTGGTAATTGCAGGCAACCCACAGGCTTGGGGTAACGATGTAAACACCAGTTCATCGGGTTCCTGTTCTCGCTTTAACGCTTGCAAAACCCTTAACGCTTCACCACTGAGGCGCTGGGTTTGAGTAGTATAGGCGGGTAATGCTTTGGCAAATTGAAATAACGGTTTGACGACGGTGAGCAGGGTCGCGTTACGAACTCCAGACTTGTTCAGGGGTTTGCGTTTTCCCCAAATTGCCTCCAGTTCTTTAAAGACTTGCGATCGCAGTCCGACGACTTCAAAGTATTTCACCGCAAAGCGTTCGGGATATCTCACCAGTAGCTCAAAATGCTCCAATCCCAACACCGGGATAAAAGTGCCATCTTGATAAACCCCGACATCATCCCCATGGTAAAGCAACACCGCCGCCAACAACACCGGAATCGCACCTTGTTTCATCCCATAAGGAGGTGCTTGCAAGCGCTGGTAAAGCAAGTCTAATGTTTGCTGTTGTTCTTTCGCCTCCAGACAAAAATTCTCGATCGCCTCCCAGACTGTCGCGACGCCAGAATCATCTGGAGGGGGGTAAATTCCCAATTCGTCTCCGTCTTCCTGATGAATTCCTGTCTCTGCTAATAGAGAATCATAGAGGCTAACTTCCGGGCCATATCCCTCAAATCCCAATCTTTCTAAATCGGATTTTTCCAACATGGCGGCAATGAGTTCCATTCGAGCTTTCGCACCTTGAGAAGTGAGATCGCGGCGATTAATGTGTTCATTCCACAGAGATAGAGTTTTGTGGTAAACGCGATCGCAAACTTGAGATAGTTGTGCATTCAAATCTCTAACGTGACGGATTGTTTGTGGTTTTCCCTGAATCAAGCAGAGGTTGCGATTCTCGGCTACGTCAAACGCTTGACTGAGGCTTTCATCTAACAATTCCTCTGCCTGAACTAAGCGATAGCGCACTTCTCGCCGCGCTACGCCATCACTTTGCAATTCCGATGAATGTTGAATGTGCTTCAGTGCTGCAAATTCTCGCGAGTGCATTCGCAATGTTTCCAATTTGGCCGCACATAGCACGATTAAGGGTTTGCCATCGGTCGTCATGGCGGGGACTCGCTGAGGCAATTCTTCACTCACCCAATAGACAATTAATCCATCAGCATCCTCGTTCAAACAAGACAGTGTTGAGAGAGTTGCCGATTCATCGAGATAGCGGCGTTCAAAATAGCGCAAGGTCCCGGTCAAATAACTGTGCCTTTGGGCCACTAAGGGGTCCATCGGACGGATTTCCGAGAGTAATTCCACTAGAGGCGATCGCTGTTTTGCCAGATAATCTGCTACGGCGCTATCTACATTAAAATCCGACCCTTCCCAAATCCGCAATTCATCGACTTGCCGCCGATAGGTGACTATTCCTTTTTGCAGCAAGTTATCGATCGCCCGTTGCCAATTTTCCGCCTCTTCAACACTGTTCGATAAAGCTAAACTGACCAGAGAACGAGTCGCCTTGAGTGCGCCAGTGGTCGTTACGATGTTTAAAGTACCGATGGTTTTGAGGACGCGCAAACTATCAGCATCCAGGGTTTTTGCCACATCATTAATTAAACCCTGTACTTCTATCCATCGTTGCAGTTTGGGTCTCGAAGTAATCCCCATGCCCACTGCTTCGATAAAATAATCATAGACGCGATCGAGTTTCAGGGTTGGCAGTTCCATCCCCTTCACCTGGGTTTCTTCTAAATATCGATTAAACGAATAGGGTTCGGCACTGGTGAGAAATGTAAATAAGGAGCGATCGTTTTGGGCGTATTGCGTGCATAATTCCGGCAAAACCAGGGCCGCTACCGGATGCAAGGGATAGGTCGAACTGACCACCTCCGGCGAAATATCTGCCGTAAGTTCTTTTGGCAACAATTCAAACCATTCTGCTGCTTGATTAACAATGGCGCAGGCAAATTTTTCAGCCCCAGAGCGTTCTATCGCTTTACCCATTAACCGCATCATTTGCGGGGCCGAATCTTTAAAGGGAATATCTTCAAATCTGCCCTGAATTTTCGCCCATTCATTGCGCTGCACCGATGATAATCGCTCACCATAGTCAGCAAAAGATTGATGAAGTAACCCAATTAAATAAACTTGGGAATTACTGTCTCTGGGCAATTCTGCTAATTGTTGCAACAGATATAAATCTTCTTGACCCTGATTCTGAGCAACAAATTCTAAATTTTTACCTAATTCATCCACAACCAGCAGCACTGGTGTTTT
>CAYUEH010000112.1:2562-11442 GCA_964442465.1 uncultured Laspinema sp.
TCCAAATCTCGCTCGATATTAATAGAACGAGAATACCGACGATTGAGGCTGAAATAATTAGATAATAGTTTAGTCATTGTTGTTTCCGCCTCGTCTTAAATTGTAGTACCGTTCTATAATATCCTTGGCCAAGACTTCTGGATCTTCGTTAAAAGAAAATTGAATTAATCCAGCGGATTCAGACAAGGCGATCGCCTTCCACTGACGCGCTACTCGTTCGATCGCATCACAGACGGCACTTTCGGGCAACTTAAAGACCATACCGGGGCTACCGATATCATAAAGCAGCCGAGATAGGGCGATCGTGCGCTGTCCATGTCCCACCCAATCTGCATATTCTAAACAAGCGGCAACGACAATTTCTGCGGGTAAATTTCGCTTCTGATTCACTCGGAAGGTGTAATATTTGGAGTCACCGGCGGTATGAATCAATCCCAATTCTGTAAAGGGACAGTCGATGGAATCTTCACTGACTTTCGTCTGCGATCGCTGTTTGACATACATCCGCAGAATGCAGTTCACATCCTTATTAATTGAAGATTCGGCAATATTCTTTTTCAGGGTTTGTCCATAGTCAGACACCGCCAAGAACAAATCATTTTGGGAAAATTCCACCCGCCGAAACTGATTAAACGTATAATGCCATGCCGCCGCATCGCAGGGGGGTTTGAGCAAATTCCAGTGCAGCAACCACAAGGATGCCGGGTCCTCCAAAAACGGGTCCCAGCCATCATCTTCTAAAAGGTTGTAGCCGAATTCCGTGGGGCGATCGTCTGCCAACAGCTTAAACACCTTGCACCAGTAGCGAATCGATCGCACCATATTTTTCCCCACCCCGAGACGCACTGGCGCATCCTCGGCCAAAAATACCCCGGGATCTTCCTTCGCTTTATCAAAACCCTTTTTCAGCCAGCCAAACCGAGGGTGGAAGGTTTCATGACGGGCAAAAACCGGATTCACACTTTGGGGGGGGTCGATGATATGACGGTTGAGGCTGGTTTGAATCACGATGGTTTCCGGTGACGTCTGGTAAGCAAAACGATTATTATTACCCAGTCTGGGCCTGGGCGATCGGCCTGAGCAATAAAATTTTACATTAGACCTCTTGCAAAAAAAAGGATTGATCCCCCCAACCCCCCGGGAGATCCCCCTCCCGTCCCCCTTCCCAAGGGGGAGGCCAGAGGAATAAATATTTAGTTTCAGGGGGGCTTTAAAGAATGAGGCAAGAGGTCTATTCTTAACTCAGGGACAGGAGTTCATCCCATTGAACCCTGACCGACAGGGGAATGAGCCAAGGGAGTGGCTTGGACGCCCCAGCCACTCCCTATCTTCCTGTGGGATTAACTGACTGTCCTACCCATGAGGAGGGCTTTGGTGGCTGACTCTCCAGCCCGGTTGAGTTGCTGACGTAATTTAGCGGAAAGTCCAGCTAAAATGGCCAGATGCCCTAGGAATGCCATAAAGATGGGGGTTGTAGAGGCGTATTCTAGGCCGGATAAGGAGAGGATGGAAAGCAGATAGAGTTCGGGGATGGTTTCCGGTTGTCCTCCGAATAGGGCTAGGGTGAACAGGGGGACACCGATCGCTGTCGCTACAACGCCAGTGGCCCACAATGCTCGCTTTTTGGATTTGAGCAACAGCATGATTTGAGCCAGGACTGCATAAATCGCCGTCAAGATAACGTAGAAGCCGATCGCAGCGATCGCCTGCAATTTGTAAACCATTGCCACGGGCCATAAGAAGACCCAGGGGATGAAGATGAAGGCGGCGATGGTGGCACCGATGGCGATCGCCACAGGGGCCGGACTTTTTTCTCCCCAAATTAAATCTTGTAACACCGATTGACGGTTGGCTTGGTGAGCATAACGCGCCCAATCCAAGAGGGTTTGTCGCGGTGGGGAGAGGGCCGCAATCAGACCCAAAAATAAGAATAAATTCAGGGTGGAGACAAAAAACAGGCGGTCAAACCAGAGATAAGCCGATGATTTCGGATCATACTCTGAACCCAAATAGGACGCCACTAATCCTAAAAATAGGATATTCAAGCAAAACACTAAGGCATAACTTTGTTTTTTGCTGATCATCGTGGCTGCCGGATTGCGAAATCGTCGATGCAATCCTTGCCAAATCCAGTAGGTAAAAATGGCACAATTGACTAAAGCAAATAGCCGAACATTGAAGATATGATCCCCATTTAAGGGGAAGCTAAACCATTGGTGTGAGGCCCAATCTTTTCCATAGTAATAGCATTCATGATACATTAACCACCAGAGCATCATCAGGGTAATACCAGCCCCAATCAAGGATTGATGACCTCCCATTAAGGCAAAAAGGGCAGCCGCACTGTAAAACAGACCGCACAAGGCGGCGAGGACGACATAGAAACTCAACACCTCTAATAGGGGAATTTGGGCCACCATTGCGGTGATGGCATAACTCGGTAAGGCGATCGCCACGGCGAGGAACAGTAACACTGGAACCCCGAGCAGTTTTCCGATTAAAATGCTCTGAATCGACTGGGGACTGACGCGAATAAAATTCAAAGTACCCCGTCGTTCTTCCTGGGCCAAATCTGCAATCAGCAGATAGACTCCCCCGCTGACCAGTGCCAAGGGCAAAATCCAATAGAACACCTGATTTAAGTCTTGCCACCACTGGAGTAAATTAAAGAGACAATAGCCATTGTTTTGGGATATACAATAAGCTCCATAGTGGGCATCCGGTGCGGGAATTTGGCTGATGAAGACTAGAACAATTAAAAGTTGAGCAACGATGGAAAGCCCCACTGATAAGGTGACATTTCGTGATGTTAATCGACCTTTTAATTCCCGGACAAGCTGGGGATTCCATTCTCCGATATGATCCATTAAACGACTGGTCATGGAAGTATTTCCTGAAAAAACAACAACATTTAAAAAAGGGAGGATAAAGAGAGGGTGAATCCCACCTTCTTGAAGAATGAGAGGATTAACTAACGTTTCTGCCCATGAGGAGGGCTTTGGTGGCGGACTCTCCAGCTAGATTGAGTTGCTGACGTAACTTGAGAGAGAGTCCCGCTAAGATGGCGAGATGACCTAGGAATGCCATAAAGATGGGGGTCGTAGTGGCGTATTCTAGGCCAACTAAGGAGAGGATAGAGAACAGAAAGAGTTCGGGGATGGTTTCGGGTTGTCCTCCGAATAGAGCTAGGATGAACAGGGGGACGCCGAGCGCAGCCGCCACAACCCCAGTGGCCCACAATGATCCCTTTTTGGATTTGAGCAACAGCATGATTTGAGCCAGGACCGCATAAATTGCCGTCAAGATGACGTAGAAGCCGATCGCGGAAATTGCCTGCAATTTGTAAACCATTTCCAGGGGCCATAATAGGACCCAGGGAATGAAGATGAGGGCGGCGATGGTGGCACCGATGGCGATCGCCACAGGGGCCGGACTTTTTTCTCCCCAAATTAAATCTTGTAACACCGATTGACGGTTGGCTTGGTGAGCATAACGCGCCCAATCCAAGAGGGTTTGTCGCGGTGGGGAGAGGGCCGCAATCAGACCCAAAAATAAGAATAAATTCAGGGTAGCGATCACACCCAGGCTGGTAAACCATCGATAAACTGATAGGCCTGAGTCTAGAGAGGGCGTCACGAACCCTAACAAGAGGAAATTCCAACAAAAAACCAAGGCATAACTTTGTTTTTTGTTGATGATTGTGGCTGTCGGGTTGCGAAATCTTCGATGCAATCCTTGCCAAATCCAGTAGGTCCAAATGACACAATTCCCTACAGCAAATAGCTGAAGGTTCCAGAGATTATCCCGATTAAAGGTGAAATTAAACCATTGTAGTGGCCCCCAATAGGAGTAATCCGATTGAAGATGCATTCCAAACCACAACATCCCCAGGGTAATCCCAGCCCCAACGAAGGCTTGTTGACCTCCCATTAAAGCAAACAGCACCGCCGCGCTGTAAAATAAACCGCAAAGGGCGACCAGGAGGAGATAGAAGCTGAACACTTCCAAGAGGGGAATTTGGGCAAAACTTGCCGAAATTGCATCCATCGGTAAGGCGACTGCAACGGCGAGGTAAATTAACACCGGAACCCCGAGCAATTTTCCGATTAAAATGCTCTGACTCGACTGGGGACTGACGCGAATAAAACTCAAAGTCCCCCGTCGTTCTTCCCGCGCCAAATCAGCAATCAGTAGATAGACTCCCCCGATCAACAGCGCCAGGGGGAAAATCCAATAAAACACATAATTTAAGTCTTTCCACCACTTAATCCAATCGACGGCGAGACAATAATAATCTTTTGGGGATAGACAATAAGATCCGTAGTAGTATTGGTTGTCAAGTGAAGGAATTTGGCTGATAAATGCGAGAAAGATTACCAGTTGAACCAGGACGGATAACCCCACAGCAAAGGTTACGTTACGCCCGGTCAATCGACCTTTTATTTCCCGAACAAACTGGGGATTCCATTCCCCGAGACGATCCATTAAATGATGGGTCATTGAAGTATTTCCTGAAGGAACAACATCTAAAAAAGGAAAGAGCCAGAGAGGGTGAATCCTGGGTTAAACTTTGGGAGCGATTTGCGTGGAATGGGCAGCAAATAGCAACTTAGAATGGGAGGCACCGGCTTTATGAATTTGATGATTTAGGGTGAGGGTTAAGGTGGCGATCGCCGCCAACTGACCTAATAAGCTGAGAAATGTAGCCATTGCCGATGCTTCCGTGAGGGCAAACCAGGGTGAACCAAAGACGAACAGCATCCATAACGTGGTGTTGGTAGAAACATTTTGGAAGAATAAGCCGAACCCCAGGGGCGGTAAACTCAGGGTAACCATCACCATTCCCATTGCCAGGAGTCCGGGTTTAGGGAATTTAATCAAGTACAAAGACTGGGCGATCGCACCATAAATCCAGATTAAATTTAACGTCATCAGGAGCGCTAATCCGGTTGTTACTAGGGCAGAAAATCCGCCTTCGCACAGGAGAATCGCAGGCATCCAAAGGGCGGCCACAATTCCTAAATTAATGGCGATCGCCACCACCGACGGACTTTTTTCGCCCCCAATCCAATCCAGCCATTTAGAGTAAGAACGTTTACCCCCTTGCCCCCGCTCTTCATGAGCATACCGCGCCCAATCCAAGAGGGTTTGTCGTTGGGGAGAAATCGCCGGAATAATCAGCAAAAATAGGCCCAAGGTTAAGATAGATATCCCAAACATCATCGGCATCAAAGTCTCTTCGATCTGAGCTTGATTCATCACGGGATAGAAAAACCCCAGGATCCAAACTTGAAGACTGGCTACTACCCCATAACTTTGAGCCTTACTTAATAACGTACCCAGGGGATTCTTGAACTGCCGATTCAGTCCTTGCCAAATCCAGTAACTTCCCACGAGTAAGCTGATCAATAGCCAGGAAAATCCCAGGGGATAATTTTTTCCGAGATCTTCCCAGAAAAACCACTCAAATCCCAACCATTTAAACTGGCTGTCATCCCAGCTAAAGTAGTACAAAACAAACGACACAAAACTGTAACCCAACCAACCGGCCAAAACACTACTGACGATGGGTTGATATTGACCTTTGGCCACAAATAAGGTATTGAGAAGGGATGCCATATAGAGAAAAGTCCCCAAGGCAGCGATCGCCGAATAAAAACCAAAAACCCACCCGAGGGGAACACCGGCGGCGATCGCACCCATCAAATGTAAGGGAATCGCGAACCCGACTCCCAGGTACAACAGAACCGGAACCCCGAGCAATTTACCGAGCAAAATATTTTGACTGGTTCGCGGACTCAACCGCAGGAAATTGAGAGTTCCTCGGCGTTGTTCTTTGACCAAATCGCTACTTAATAAATAGACACCTCCGGCGAATAACAAGAAAGGTAAAATAAAGCTGAGACTATGACAAACAAACTCCCACTGAATGACCATTTCATACTGTTGACAGTATCCGCCAACCTCTTCAGACCGGGCAATACAATTTTGCTGAGAAGATCCCCCAACGATGAGGAACTGACCAATGGCCGATAACAACAAAACTATTCCCACCGAACGGCGATTCAAGCGCCCTTTTAATTCTCGAACGAACTGGGGATTTCCTTCCCCCAAGTTTTTTAATAATCTTGTAGACATCATTTCTGACCTTCTGTGATGATTCTTAACGCTTCAACATCCTTCAAAATCAATGCCTAACTCTGAGTGAAAATTTCAGTCAGACCCAACCCAACTGCTTGCTAGAGTTTAAGATGCCTGTTTATGCCCTAACTTCAGGAAAATCGTTTCCAAATCTTCCTGAGTGCAGTGGAATTCATGCAAAGGAATCTTCGCCTCCACGAGCGATCGCAACAAATTGGCACTCTCTTCCGGAGTCCCCGCAAAATGCACCCGCAAAGTTTTACCATCGGGATTGACCTCCCATCCCTCGACTTGCGGAAACTGTTTCAGTTCGCCTTCCAATGCCTCTAACTTACCCAAAGTCGAGATTAAAATTTGCTGGCGACTCAAGCGCTGGTAAAGTTCTTTTAAAGGTGCACTTTCCACCAAATACCCCAGTTCCATAATGCCCACGGAAGTACACAACTCCGCCAAATCACTCAATACATGAGATGAAATCAAAATGGTCATCCCCGCTTCGCGCAGAGTCTTGATAATTTCCCGGAACTGCATTCGGGCGATGGGGTCTAACCCGGAAACTGGCTCATCAAGGAGCAGTAAAATCGGTTCATGGACAATGGTTCGCGCCAGAGAAAGCCGCTGTTTCATCCCTCGGGACAAGGTGGCGATCGAACTGTTCCGCTTATTTTCTAATTGAACTAATTCCAAGACTTCATAAAGACGCTGACTGCGCCGGGGTTCTCGCAAATAATACAGTCGGGCAAAATAGTCCAGATAGTCCCAAACCGTTAAATCATCATACAGGGGAAAATCATCAGGCAAATACCCCAGGCGACGTTTCAGAGTGGGGTTATGACTATCTCGTTGTAGGCGTTCCCCGTTGATATAAATTTCCCCAATAGTCGGTTCCTCTGCTGTCGCCAGCATTCGGATTAAGGTCGTTTTACCGGCACCGTTGGGTCCGATCAGTCCATAAACTTCCCCGGGACCGACTTGTAAATGAACATCATTAACGGCGATCTGTCGGTCAAATTGCTTAGTGAGTCCACGAGTATCGATTGCCAGTTCTGTTGCCATAAGTGCTGGACCTTGAAAGCGTTAAAGGGTGACTTATCTGCTAGGCTAACCTCTCCCTAGGGCGATCGTCAGTAGTGTTTCAGAAATTGCTACAGAGGGACCTGATTGGGGGGGGGACAATCTGAGTAAAAATATCTGGTCTCGGCAGCACTTTTGCTTGATAGATAGCCTTGGATATGGTTATTCCCGTACATTTTGGGGAGTGCGAGCATCTTGCTCGCTCTTGATAATAGCGAGCAAGATGCTCGCACTCCTTAAATAGCATCTGTACCCCAGGAGTCCATGAACCGCTATAGTGGAGTTTCTTAACCAAAATGGGTCTAAATTTTCACGAGAGTGGGTGGTAATGGCACTGGCAACTGTGGATTCTCTCCTGTCCTCCTTTGGACGCTTTGGCGTCGAACTCGGCCTCGATCGCATCAAACGACTTTTAAATGACTTAGGCAATCCCCACCACAGCGTTCCCTTGATTCATGTCGCCGGAACCAATGGGAAAGGGTCTGTCTGTGCCTATCTTTCGGCCATTCTTATGGAAGCGGGGTATAGAGTTGGGCGCTATACCTCCCCGCATCTGGTGGATTGGACGGAACGAATCTGTGTGAATGACAGCCCCATTTCTGAACAAGGGTTGCAGGAGGTCCTCATCCAAGTCACCGAGGCGATCGACCCCTCTGCACCTTCTCCGACCCAGTTTGAAGTGATTACTGCCGCCGCTTGGCTGTATTTTGCCCAACAACAGCTCGATGTGGCGGTGATGGAAGTGGGACTCGGGGGCCGATTGGATGCCACCAATGTTTGCGATCGCCCTCTGGTGACGGTGATTACCTCGATTAGTTGGGAACATTGGCAACGCCTGGGCCCTACCGTGGCCGATATTGCCCGGGAAAAAGCCGGAATTCTCAAACCGGGATGTCCCGCCATCGTCGGACCCTTACCCCCGGAAGCGAAAACCGTGGTCGATCGCCGGATTGCGGAACTCAACTGTCCCGCGCAATTTCCGGAACCCGCCACTCCTATCCCCATGCAACCGGGATGGGTGCAAACTCAAGAACTCTCCTATCCCCTCCCCCTTCCCGGTGAAGCGCAATTGATTAATTCTGCCCTAGCCGTCGCCACGGTGCAAACCCTCCGACAACAGGGGTGGCAAATTTGCGACGAGGCGACTGCCCAGGGAATGGCCAAAACCCAATGGCCGGGGCGTCTCCAGTGGGTGATTCGCGACCATCGCCCTCTCCTGATTGATGGGGCGCACAATGCTGCTGCTGCCCAAATCCTCGGGGATTATGTCGCCAGTCTCAAGTCCCCTGAGACCCACCCTAACCTTCCAGAAGGGGCCTCGCGACCAAGGGTCACCTGGGTGATGGGAATGCTGTCCACCAAAGATCATGCCGGTATTTTCAGCGCCTTGCTGCAACCCGGAGATCATTTATACTTAGTTCCCGTCCCGGACCATGACTCGGCGAAACCGGAAGAGATAGCCAACCTCGCCCGCCAGATCTGTCCTGAGTTAGAGGACATTCGCTGTTATTCTGACCTTTTTCCTGCCTTAAAAGAAGCCTTACCACAAGAGAGTCACCTCACGGTCTTATGTGGGTCGCTGTATTTGCTGGGCTATTTTTTAGGCGATAGCGCAAATCACCCAGGATAAAGGGTCAGGGAGGAGAAAACTGCTTCCCCAGGTTA
>CAYUEH010000113.1:0-4351 GCA_964442465.1 uncultured Laspinema sp.
GGCCCAAATTCAGCACTATCGCTGTACTTTAACTTAGTCAGCCAAAGGTCAACTGAAACATCGTAGCCCGCTTCTCCTTCTAAAGCCTTCAACGGTATATCCAAATCGTAATCCACAGAGGTTTTGCTGTTTAACTGCGGGGCGATATTCACCGTACCCGTAATATCCACTTGACCATCGCCATTGGTATCTTGGGGGGTAATTTGTACATCTTGACCCACCGTAAAAGGAACTGCACCCTGACCTTCCACATTCAAAGTTCCCGTCAAATTATCAACCGTAAGTTCTAAATCCTGAACCAGAGAAAAATCGCTTTCCAACGAGGCATCAAACAAGTTCCAATTGGCATAAGCAACCCCGGCATCCAGATTGCCTTCAATCACGTAATCGAGCGCTTCTGCGGCTTTACTTAAATAAGGGATACCCGATTCAGAAAGAACCGTCAATAACACCTTATCCAAGTCTACACTCGCATCTAAAACCCGATCGCTCTTGCTGCCAGAAAGGGTATTACCGCTGATGCGTTCTCCGTCAATCGAGATATCGGGCACGTAGCCGTGAATGTCACCCCAACCGCCGGTTTCGTAACCCAGAGAGCCAAAAGAACCTAAGTCAATGTCATAGCTATCGCTGTTAATTTCCTCAAAAGATACCTCTTGGCCCGTACTGTCAAATTGGAAGTTAAACGATTGGTCGATGTCAACAGAACTGATGTCTTTGGTGTATTCACCGATGATGTAATCGATGGTAAAGTTTCCCCCCGCATAAATTTCAAAGAGGAAGTCGAGGTAAGCCGCCACCCGAGGCGTGGTGGTTGAAAAGGTCGCTTTATCTCCCACAGAAAATCCCGAGGAGAGCGTAAAGGTTTGTCCGGAAGAAATCGATTCGGGAAGATTCACCCACACATCAACAGGCAAATCCGTATTAATCGTTCCGGCATCGAGTTCATAGCCAGCGTTTAACCCAATTCCCCCGTGAGTGTCCGCGCCAATTTCGCCAATCCCGAAGTCGAAAGACGGAGAAATATCCCAAGTAATTTCACTGGTGCCAATTAAGTCTTGTAAGGGCGACCAATTCCATTCCAATTGAGAGGTGCCGCTATCCCACACGCTTTGACCCGTACTGGAGAAATCCAAGTTAAATATCGAGGGCGTGCCTTGGTAGTAACTGAGGGTGCCATTGTTGGAACCCACAATCAGATCGATGTATCCATCGTCGTTGATATCGGCAAAACTCGGACGGGCATACTGTCCTACATCGATGCTGTTAAAGGGATTGTTGCTGCCGGTTTTTTGGTTGAAAGTACCGCTATCGTTTTGGAAGTATTGGATCGTGCCATCGCTTTCCCCAATTACGCCATCGAGATCGCCATCATTGTCAATGTCGGCAAATGTCGCTGCTGGCACCACAAATTGCTCATTTTTGAGTGGGTTGTTGGTGTCATCTAGAGTAAAAGTGCCGCCGTCATTGCGATAGTATTTGAAGGAAGATTGATAAGGAAATAGCTGAAGTTTAGAGACAAACGCATCGAGATCGCCGTCTTCATCGATGTCGGCAAATTCCAGGTTAAAACCACTCACGTTAGAGAAAGGATTAGCACTGCCGGTTTTTTCCACAAAATTGCCGTTATCGTTTTGGTAATAATGGATTGGAGTGGATAGCTGAGGCGGGACCTCTGAATTGCCACCAACAATGGCATCTAAATCCCCATCATTATCGATATCAGCAAAGGTAGGACTCGCACCCAAGTCCATCAAGCCTGTCACATCCACATTTTGCAGCGGATTCTCGGTTTGGTTGGGAACAAAGTTGCCGCTATCATTGCGGAAGTAGCTAATGGTGCCATCCGATCGCCCGACAAAGGCATCCATATCTCCATCGCGATCGATATCGGCAAAAGTGGGATCGGAAGAGTCGCCCACATCAATGGGACTGAAGGGACTTTCGCTGCCCTCTTTTTTAATCGCATTGGTAAACTTACTTTTTTCCAAAATGACCGTGACTTCATCGGTCAAACTGGAGTTGAATGGGTCAGCGACTTGAACGGTTAAGTCATACTCAGTGGTGTTATTCGATCGCAGTCCTACTGAATCTTGGATGACGATATTGCCATCGGGGGTAATCCCAAAATAATTTTGCCCCGTCCCACCGATAACGCTATACACTGGATGTTCTCCAGGGTTTTCGTCGAAGGCGGGAACTGCGGCGACGATCGTCTCGTTATTGTTGTTTTCGTGGAAGATAAAAGTTTCGTCGTCATCGGTGTTAATAACCGGCGCTTCGTTGCCATCATTGACATTGATTGTCACCGTTGTTTCAGCAGTTTGTTTGCCGTCGTCGATCGCTTTGACGGTGAGATTGTATGAATTCTGAGTTTCATAATCCAGTTTTTTACCATTGGCAATGGTAATTTCCCCAGTCAGTTCATCGATGGTAAAGGCATCGGATTCGTTACCACTGATAATTTTATAGGTCAGCGCATCATTTTCCGGATCCGTCGCTTGGACTGTGCCGACTGAGGCACCATCATGGGGATTTTCCCCAATACTGAAATTGACGTTACTGGTAAATTCCGGCGCTTCGTTGACATCGCCAACGTTAATCGTCACTTGTTTGGTAATGGTTTGACCCGTTGCATCGATCGCTTCTACAAAGACGTGATGCAAGGCAGTTGTTTCGCGATCGAGTTGGCTGCTATCGGCAACGGTAATTTCGCCCGTGACGGCATCGATCGCAAAAATTCCGTTCTCGTTTCCTTGAATAATTTGATAGGGATTGCTACTAGCCGGATTGGAAATCCCTACGGTTCCCACTGCGGTACCATTGGCGCTATTTTCTTCCACGCCCAATCCCACACTAAATACCAAAGTGCTGATTAGATCTAAACTGGTCACGCCTTGCAACGTTGCCAAGTCCGTACCATTAAAAGACAGTGCGCCAGTGAGGGAATCAAAGGCAAATTGTTCGATGGAAGTGGCTTCTTCAAACGCAGGAGCAATCACAATGCGATCGCCTTCAGCCGCATTAAAATCTTGGATCGTATCCACTCCTTCTGCCGATCCACCGAACACAAAGTAATCCGAACCAGTACCGCCAGACAGCACATCGCTGCCTTCTTGTCCCACGAGGATATCATCTCCCTCATTACCCGAGAGAATGTCATCGTAAACATCTCCCACTAATACATCATCCCCTGTAGTCCCCGCCAAGGCTTCGCCAATTCCCAATTCCCAATTGCCTGCCTCGAACACGAAATAACTGACATCTTCGGTGGTATGACTGCCGTCTTTGTATTCGGCTTCTTCTAAAAAAGCGGTAAAACTATTACTGCCTAAATTGGTGATGCGACTGGTCGAAGGATCGCCACCATTGTAGGATAAGGTGGGCATGAAAATCACCGGATTGGTGTAGCTGTTGAGCAGATTGATGGTTTGGCTGTTGTGGTCAAAATTATCAATTTGGCCGAATTCACCAATAACCGTGCCGTTAACATCATGTAACAGTCCTTCTCCTTCTAACGCGAAAAAGTTAAGAATTTCGTTGGTGTGGCCGGTTTCGGTATCTTTACTTTGGTCTTCTTCGATTTTGACTTCTACCGTATCCGTTCCTAAGTTGCGATAGCGCACCCCGGCGGTATCCGATCCATTGTACGTTGCCATTGCTGCCATAAATTGCGGCGTAGTAGCAAAGTCTGAGGTAAAAGAAATGCTGGAAAAACTATCAGTAATGCTATTGCCAGTCGCGCCTGCTTGGAATAAATGTCCGTTCCAATTGCCTTCTCCGGGTTCTAGCGCCAACCAACCGACGGTTTCCGTAGCGTGACCGTTTTGCAGCGCTTCTTCTTCTTCCATTGCCAGATTGAAGCTGGTGGTGGTGGCATTATTTTGCCTAGTACGGACAAATTCTGCGTCGTTGTGAGTCTGCACCTGGCTGAATACTACTGGGGTTTGGCTAAACGTTGAGGAAAGATTGACCGTTTCAAAACTTTGATTGGTCAGATTTGCGGTATTCAGCTTGCCAACTTCGAGTGTAATTGTATTACTAGCCATCACTGTTTAACGCCTTTCGCGTCCCCCTGTACTCTGTTATCTCCAGCATGGCTTTTTCTTTTAAAGTCGTAAATATAGAAAAATTGATAAAAGTTGATAGGTTTTGCGACGAAATGTAACAGATTGAGGAGAGTTTCCCCTCAAAGGTGATAAAAACTCATAAAAGTTGATATTTTTGGTTAATAGGGTTGACAAATGCTAGGGAATCTAGTAAGAGAATGTGTAATGGAGCGAGTCCAAATCATCTGGACAATTCTGAATGGGGTGCTAGGGTCTCGCTGACCAGGTGAAAAAGCGAGCTA
>CAYUEH010000113.1:4451-11434 GCA_964442465.1 uncultured Laspinema sp.
GTCTCAGACTCAGGCAGTGGGTTCCGATCGCCGTTTTGCTTTGACGGTGGGTGGGAGCGCGATCGCACTGTTCGCCCTGACTTTACCCAGCAGCGCTCAACTGGTTCCCGATCGCAGTTTGGGGAGCGAATCTTCCATCGTTTCGCCGCGATCGCCGCAGGAATTTCTCATCGAAGGCGGTGCGATTCGCGGTGCCAATTTATTCCACAGTTTCCAAGACTTCAATATCGGCGACATTCAGCAAGTCTTGTTCGCCAATCCTGAAGGGATTGCCACGATTCTCACCCGCGTCACCGGCGGCAATCCTTCTAATCTATTCGGCACTTTGGGCGTCAATGGGACGGCCAATCTCTTTTTAATTAACCCCAACGGGATCGTCTTTGGGCCGAATGCAACGTTAAATGTGGGAGGGTCGTTTTTTGCTGCCACTGCATCGGCGATCGCCTTCCCCGAAGGCCAATTGTACAGCGCGATTCCTAGCAATACCCCACCGTTACTCTCCATCAACGTTCCCATCGGATTGCAATATGGGGAAAATGTGCGGGATATTGTCCTGGAACAGTCAACTCTGAGAGTGTCACCGGGACAAACCTTGGCATTGTTGGGGGGAGAAGTGCTTCTGAGGGGGGCGAATTTGACCGCCCCAGGAGGTAACATTGCGATCGCCGCTTTATCCGAACCTGGCACGATCGCTCTCACGGAAAACCCCATATCATTACCCCCAAACACCAATCTGAGGGATGTCAAATTGGACAACTCTACCGTGAGTGCGATGGGTGCAGGCGGGGGTAACATTACCGTCTATGGAGAGAACCTCAACATCAGGCAAAGCGTTTTACAGACGGGAATCGAGTCAGGATTGGGTGCAGCAGATGCGGTAGCGGGAGATATCTCTATTCATGTCAGTGACGCGATCGCCCTCAGTGACAATAGCCAGATTTTCAACATCCTGCAAGGGAATGCCCTGGGAACTGGGGGAAATATTACCATCGACACCGACACTCTCATCTTGCGCGATTCTATCGTGGTGAATGAAACCCTGAGTCAGGGAAACGCCGGTAACATTACTATCAACGCAGAGGAAAAGGCCGACTTTGCCTCAACTCAACCCTTTGTCAGGGAACCCATACCAGAGGCCCCTCCACCCCAGGGAGAGCGGAACCCACCTCCCAATAGTGCGGGACTATTCAACACTGGAGTCATTACGATCGCCCGAGAAGCGGCAACGGGAAATGCCGGGAGATTGAGCTTAACCTCCCCCGAAATCGCGCTCAACGGTAGAGTCCGAATCAGTAGCGCCACCAGTGCGGCGGGACATGGGGGGGAACTGGCGATCGCCACCCAATCCCTAAGCGTCACCGGGGGTGCAGTGGTGTCCACCCTCGCCATCGGCAGTGGAGATGCGGGAAATATTGAGATTCGCGCCGATACCATCGAAGTGAGCGATCGCGGCAATGACTTCAATAACCCAGGGGGCATTCTTGCCACGGTCGATCGCAGAGCAACCCGAGGCAATGGCGGTAACATCACCATCCACACCCGACGCATGACAGTACGCGACAGTGGCATCGTGGCGGCAGATTTGGTCAGCGAAGGCAGCGGCGGCAGTATCGAGATCCGCGCCAGTGAGGAACTGACTCTAATCGGGCAAGAACCGGATAAACCCGCCAGTCAACTCTCCACTGGCGTCCGCGATGTGGGGCGCGGGGACGGTGGCAACATCTTGGTGGAAACCCCACGATTGATCCTGCGCGACGGCGCGAAAATCGATGTGGGAACAGAAGGGATTGGCAACAGTGGCAGTATTACCATTCGCACCAGGGCACGAATCGAACTCAGCGGCGTTTCCTCGGCAGGATTTCCCAGTCGCGTATTGGCACAGACAAACGAAGGCGCAGTGGGTGAAGGGGGAGATATTGTGGTGGAAACGGGACAGTTACTGTTGAGAGATGGGGCGCAAATCTCAGCAGCAACCTTGGGAGAAAGTCCCGGTGGTAGCGTCTCGGTTCGCGCCAGGGAGTCAATTGAGGCGATCGGATCGAGCCCGGCGAGGGAAATTTCCGGCGATCGCAGTTTGGATTTAGTGCGCGACGAGTCGGGAAGGCGCTATCCCAGCGGGATTTTTGCCAGTTCGCCTGGATCGGGGGATGTAAATTCCGTGACGGTGGAAACCGGACTTTTCAAGGTGCGCGAGGGGGCGCAAATCTCCGTCAGCAGTCAAAACCAAGGGGCATCAGGTAATTTGCAGATTCGCGGCGATCGCCTCCAGTTGGAGAATGGCACCCTCAGCGCCGAAACGGTGGAGGGGACTCAGGGGAATATTGCGATCTTCAGTCCCGATATCGAGTTGCGTCGCCAGAGTCGAATTACCACCAATGCCCGAGGTGGTGCCACCGGCGGCAATATTACCCTCAATACGGATATTCTCACCGCCTTGGAAAATAGCGATATCAGCGCCAATGCTGTAGAGAGTTTTGGGGGAAGGGTGACAATTAACGCACGGGGGATTTTGGGGGCAGAATTTCGCGAAATTCCCACACCGGAAAGCGATATTACGGCCTCGTCCCGACGGGGGCCATCATTTAGCGGAGTGGTGGAAATCAATACCCCAGAGGTGGATCCGGCGGCGGGACTGGTGGTGTTGTCAGAAACCCTGAGTGATTCGGCAACGGAAATTGTGGCGGGATGTCCGGCGGATGAGGAGAATTCCTTTGCGATCGTCGGACGGGGGGGGTTGCCGGAAGATCCGCGTGGGGTGTTGCGGGGTCAGGTGGTGGTGCATGATTTTCGCCCGGTAGGGAATCCGGGAGACCTAACCCCCCTACCCCCCTTCCCTACAAGGGAAGGGGGAATTTATCCCGATCTGCTGCAAGGGGAGGAAATTTACCCCCCTCCCCTCCCAGGGGAGGGGGGCAGGGGGGGGAGGGCACAAACCGATAAAAATTCCCCGAACCCCTTAACAATTGAGGCGCGGGGATGGATTGTCAACGATCGCGGACAAGTGGAGTTGGTGGCAACTCTACCGGGAAACTGGGCAGGCAGTCGCCTCACCTGCGATCGGTTAGAATCCAACGGATTTTAAGAGATTTTCCCAGAGGGTGGTTACGGTGGGATCTTCCGAAGCACTTTGCTGCGATCGCTCCAGAGTGGCAACCATATCGTACCAATATCCCCCGGCAGCATACCACTGCACCCGTTCCAGGGCGGTTTTTTCCGCCAGTTGAGTTGCGATTTCAGCGGTGCGATCGACGCGCTGCACCCACCCGGTTAACACCGGATCGTCTGGGGTCGGCGTTTCCCCACAAATTGCCGTCAACATCCACTGATAGTTGTTGCCAACGCTTAACGGTGGTGCATCTTCGGGCAATCGGAAGCTGGAAATTTCGGAATTGCCCTCAATCGGCAATCGCACTCGGTGGTAATAGTCGCCCTCGGGATCGCGAAATGACAGCAACACTTGTCGCGCCGATGTTTTGCCTAAATCCACAAAAATTGTGGGACGCTCATTTAAAGTGAGGCCGTAATTGCGTTCGGGGACGATCGCCCGCAAGGCGGGTTCATCTGGGGAACATCCCCATCCATCGCGGGATCCCGCCCCCGACGTATCCTCCGGGGCCCCCTCTCCGGGGGGTTCAAAGTTTTCCAGGAAAATAATCTGTTCTGAGAGTTGCAAGGGTTGTTTGGCAAGGGGATTGGGTTCGGCGATCGCGCTTAAGTTCCACAGGAACAGGTGGAAAAATAAACCCCAGCTTAACGTTTTATAACAATTGGAGCGTGACATAATTCTTCCCTTCTCATTGGTTTGAATGAGTTTAACCTACTCTTTATTGTCCAATCTTTCCTGGCAATTGACTGTGGGTGATATCGGCAATCGATGCGATCGGGATCTGACATGGCGGTGATTGACTCTCCACCGTCATTTGTCCTTTGTCATTTGTCCTTTGTCATTTGTCCTTTTTCCAAGGACAAGGGACAAGGGACCAAGGACAATCAACACTCCCCTTCACTGCCAATTCCCGACTAAGACAAAAGGCGACCAATAATAAGGATGTTGATATTGAGGATTGTTTAACAAAAACAATTGGGCCTGACGCACTGCTGCTGCTTTCGACGCACCTTGACGCAATAACCGATAGAATTCTGCCATAAATTCTGCGGTAGAGCGATCGTTAACTGACCACAATGTTGCGAGGGTACTTCTCGCACCCGATCGCACCGCTACCCCTGCCAAACCCAAACTGGCACGGTTATCGCCTCGCGCCGTTTGGCAGGCGCTCAATACTAAAAGTTCGATCAGGGTTTGGTTTTGACTTCTTTTTAAAAGCTTATCCAAATCTTTAACATTAATGCGATCGTCCCAGGTTAAGAGAAACGTTTCTTCGGCGTTTGAACTAAACTGTCCATGTGTAGCTAAGTGAACCACCGAGACAGAATTGGAGGCGATTTGCTTTTCTACCGATTGTTTGGTAAACTGTTCGTTTAGCAAGACGCGAGCGGGAATTAAATCTTCAATGTTGTCCAATTCTATGGGAACGCTGGGTAAGGCAGAAAATCCTTGACGCGCTTCTGCTAAACCCCCAGTTAGGGCGTTAATTCGCTCTGGAGATAAAGCGGGGGATTCAAAGAGTTGCAATCCCGGAGTGAGGACGATATTGTACTTTTCGATTAAGAAGCGATCGCCATCGTGCAACACCGACATGGGCAGGTTGCGTAAAAAATCATCCAAAACAAACACCAGAGTCTCAATCTCATGGGCAGCTAAAGCCGGTTCTGCTGGTTCTATCAACCAATTATAAAAGGTTTGGGCATGGGCGAGCACTTCCTGATGTTGAAAAATCGGATTTAAAGCGGCACTGAATCCCCAATCAGCCGTTCTTTTTTCCTCAGCAGATACCACCGTGCGATAATGTTGCAATGGTTGTCCGGGAATGGAGAGAATTACCTCTAAACTATTGTCTAGAGAAATGGTATAAAATGCAGCGGCATGAGAGTCAATTTCCTCAATCGAACGAGATTTATAGCTTTGACAAGATTCTTGAAAGAAATTCTCTAGCGCCCGTAATTGTAGCGCTTCGATCGCTTCTCGCGATCGCTTCAGTCGGTTTTGTTTCAGTTGTGGCGGCAGCGCATCTACCTCTTGCAACATCAGTTCCACGAATTGGCGATAAACGGGTTCGATTTCATCGCGAAAATCAAAGCGAACTTCGGAATTAACCGCCACCAAATCTTGCCGCAAGGATTCGATCGCATTCACCGCTTGTTCGTAAGCGGCGATCGCTTCGTCAATCTGTCCTGTTTGTTTGAAAATTCGTCCCTGTTGCCAGTGCAAAATCGCCAGCAAATCTGCATCTTGAATGTCTCGGACTAACCCCAGTGCTGATTCGGTTAACTCCAGCGCCTCAGAATGTTGTCCGGTGTTTTCGTACAGATGCGCCAACTGTCCCAAGGCATAAGCAGTCGCCCGATTGTCATTTAATTCTCGCGCTTCTTGCACCGCGATCGCTAATAAAGAGGCAATGGTTTCTTTCTCCGGTTTGGGGTTAATGTCCCAGGCACTCATCTCCATCAAACTATCCGCAAAATTCACCCGCGCATACACTCGGGCACGACTGGGAGGAATTTGGGATAAACTTCCTTGAATTTGCGGTACCAGTGCCACTGCATCTTCTTGGCGATCGCTGTCGATTGACAAACTGAATTGATTGAGTTGCGCCTGAATTTTTATCAAGCCCCCACTTGTCTTTTCTGCTGCTTCTTGGTAAAATTGGAAAGCCGCATCAAGATCGTTCAGGCTTCGGGCAGTATTCCCCAATTGTAAAAGAGCAGCAGCCATATCTGGAGGGGAATGAATCCGGCGGGCGATCGCCAAACTTTCCGAGAGAATTTGCCGCGATCGGGGTAAATCTCCCACCACCTGCAGCACCATCCCCAAACTCCGCAATCCTGCTGCTTTTAAAGAGGAATCCTCAAGATCTGCCAAATCTGCTTGGACTCGTTCTAAAACGATCTGCGCCTGTCGATACAATCCCAAATTTTGTAATGCTTGAGCTTGATTAATTTGGCTAGAAAGCGTCCCCTGAATGTCATTCACCGCCCGATAAAACCCTTCCGCAGTTTTCCAAGTTTCTAGGGCAGATTCCACATCCCCTTGGTTAAATAACAGACTGCCTTTCGCATTGAAGACGCGGGCGGAAATGGCCGGATCATCAACCCTTTCCAACAGAGAAACAGCACGAGCGATGGCAGTTTCTGCCGCATCCCAGCGTCCCAATTCTTGATAGGCGATCGCCAAATAGCCGTAACATAAAACTTCCTCGCGGGTTTGAGAAGTGCGGTTGAATTCTTCGGCTAATTGTTCCCAGATCTGCACCGCTTCTGCCCACTGTCCCGCCTCGTAAAGGGTCTCAGCGCGATCGAGAGAAATTGCGACAGTGGCAGCGGGGGCGATCGCCGTTGCCCTTGTCTCTGGGAAAGACACCCACACCGGCAAAACCCCCAACAAAAACGTTAAGACTGCTAACACAAAATAACGATAAAATTTCATCGAAATTTACCTAGGGAAGAAAAGCATTAAGGGAAAATAAAACGGCGATCGCTCTATAGCAATCCTTGCAGCAGTTGTGGAAGACGATGGCGGCCCCCAACCCCTCTCCATCCCCCCTACCCCCCTTCGAAAGGGGGGGGGAGAGGGGACGGGGGTGAGGTATAAATCATTTAGGACTGCTCTAGTTTACACTTCTTGCAAAAACCTAAAACTCCCCCCTTTTTAAGGGGGGTTGGGGGGGATCCCTCCAGAATTATGCAAGAGGTTTTTTAATCCAATTCCGCTAATTTGGCTTTCACCGCTTGAATATCTTGCCACATCAACCATTTAGGTGACCCTTTTTCTCGGGACGGATTTCGCAACAGATACGCCGGATGAAAAATGGGCATACAAAGTTTTCCCTCCCACTCAAACCATTGACCCCGAATTTTAGTAATGC
>CAYUEH010000114.1:0-11376 GCA_964442465.1 uncultured Laspinema sp.
CCGCGCATGAATTACTACAAGGGAACTTTAGAACTGAGGACGCCGTTACCGGAACGTGAAGGCTATAGCTGGACTTTGGGACGTTTGATTACGGCGCTATCGGAGGAACTGGAGATGGAAATTTGCGGGTTGAAATCCACAACCTGGCGATCGCAACCCAAGGCAGTGGGGAAAGAAGCCGATGAATGTTTTTATATTCAAAATGAACGGGCAATTCGCGGTAAATTAAAGATTAATTTAGCCGTAGATCCCCCGCCAGATTTAGCCATTGAAATTGATACAACCCATTCCTCTGTGAATCAAATGGATATTTATGCCGAACTAAAAGTTCCAGAGGTATGGCGTTGGCAGCAGGGGAAACTCAGCCTTTATTGTTTGACTGAGACAGGGTATGTAGAATCAGAACAGAGTTTAGCGTTTGGTTCGTTTCCGGTGAAAGAATTGGCGCGGTTTATGCAGTTAGACTCGGGAAAAGGAGAAAATGCTCGATTGCGGGAATTTCGGCAGTGGGTGCGATCGCAATTGGCAAGTTAGAGAATTGCTGACTCGCCGGTGAGGGGATGAAGCAAATCAAAATAGGCAGTCATCCCCAAATTATCCTATAGCATTCCTTGCCGGATTTATAACATCTTTCTTCTCCCCTCTCCCCCCCCCTTTCAAAGGGGGGTAGGGGGGATGGAGAGGGGTTGGGGGCCGCCATCGTCTTCTCAAACTGATTTAGGATTACCCTAGCTGGATTGTTTGTCTCGCAAGGCGATAACAAATCTCGGGTCAATGAACGAAGTTAAATCAGGAACTTGTTGGATTTGATTTCGAGATTGTAAGAATTGGGCGAGGGAATTCATAGTGTTTAATAAATAGAGTTCACTCTCAGGATTCGCCAGCATTTCGATATTGGCATCTAAATCAGGAAGACGTACCCCTTGCAATCCCGCTTGTAATTCATCCGGTGGAATGCCTAATGGAGTGGAGGCGATTGCCACCCCTTCCTCGGGATTGGCTTCCAGAAATGCCAATCCTTCCAAAACTCCGGCAACAAAGGCTTCTACCATTTCAGGATGGCGACTGGCATAGTCCGCATCAAACACATAAAGGTCATTAATTGCCGTCGGCATTTGGGAAGAATCATAAATAATTCGCCCATCGGGTTGGGCAGTATTGGCTTGTTGTAAAAAGGGCGCATAAGTGACAGCAATGGGAATATTTCCCGATTGATAAGCTGCTGCTGCTTCAGCCGGTGGCGCATTAATTAAGGTAAAATCTTCTGCCCCTAAACCCACAGTATTCAACACTTGCAACAGGAAAAAATGACTGACGCTGCCTTCTTCCACAGCAATTTGTTGACCTCGAAAATCAGCTAAACTGGTAATACTACGGCGGGCTAAAATGCCATCTGCCCCGACAGAAGTATCTTGGACTAAAACAATTTTAAATGCCTTGCCTGCTGCGGCTAAAGTTACCGCTTCCGATCCCACCGGAGAAACCGCATCTAACCGCCGAGAAATAAAAGCCGTATTGGCATCAGTATTGGCATTAAAGACTTTAATATCTAAATTTAAGCCCCGGTTTTGAAAAAAGCCTTTAGCTTGGGCAATATAAAGGGGAGTAGAACCCACCCAGGTAAATAAACCTAGGGCAGGGGATTGGTTATTAGTTGGAGGAGTGCAAGCGTGTAAGGCAAGACCCCCAGCGGCACCAACTAGCATCCACAGAGTTTGACGACGAGTCCAACGTTGAGTCATGGGTTCAGGAAATAGGATAAACGCCATTGTATTGTATCGCTAATCTAAATGCCTTGTCAGGGTCTTAACTAAATTTTTTGCACCCTTATTTTTTAGTAGCGGGGAAGTTTAGGGAGGCAAAATGTTCTAATAAGAGGCGATGAATGAAAATATAACCCCCACCGACTCGTTGTAAAAAAATGCGTTCGGTTGCCCAACCTAAAAAGTGGGCATAGTTCCAGGGAATATATCCCTGAATATAGAGCATGATTCGCAAAATTAAGTGTTTTAAACAGGCTTCTCCACCGCCAGCAGCCATGCCAAAAATCAGGCCAAAACTGCCCCAAAATAAAGTATTCCAGCCGATTAAAATTGCAGCGGGACTCATCACGCTAATTCCCATGATTCCAAAAATTAGGGAGTTTTTAGCCGACTGCCGAATACTTTGATTAGGTATTGTGATTTGGTCAATTCCGGGTCCCGTCCATCCGCGAATTAATCCAAACAGGACCCCAAGGCTTAAGCCAAAGACTAACCCCCGCAAGATGATATCTTGGCTAAAGTTAACGGATTCGTCTGTAAAAATTTGCCAATGTAAGGGATTGGCAATGAGTTCATAAATGAGTTTGATAAAGATTCCGAACATTGGGCCGACTATTAATCCGGCAGGTAGGTAAATTTTGGCGCGCTTCCAGGACCATTTGAGGCTTTCCAGGGGGTGAATAGATTTGAGCCCAAAAATGCTCCAATATAATCCGGCCCCAATGAGGAGGCAAAGGAGCAGTTTTTTGCCAGATAAAAAGTATTGCAAGATGGACCCGCACAGGAGAAAATAAGCTCCTAGGATGGCGATTTTATAAAGGAGAGTAGTCCATCGAGTGGGTAACCATTGGGGCTGCATTCGTTCAATTAGAAAAACGGTTTGGGACTCAGAGGACATCCGCTTCGCCAGCCAAATTAGCCAAGTCATGGCTTGAGATTTGGAGTAAGAAGGGGATGAAAGTTTCCGCTGAAACATTCGGTCAATATAGGTGTTAAAAAGATGCTGATGAGCGTCCGATGAGTTGGGTTGAGGTAAGTCATGGATGGACATTCCCTGATAGGCGATCGCCATAATATTCAGAATTAGGGGAGACTGGGCGAGTTGCTGTAACTGGGTATCCTGATTCAGGGCATGGCGCAAGGGTGCGAGGGAATCACCAACGCCTTCCAAATAGGTTTGAATTTGCTGAAAATTCAGGGGTTGGAGGTAAATTGCCCCTTGAAATCGCAGGCGGGTGTTTAAGGATTCATAATCTTTAATCCGGCAACAAATAACAATTTCAGTTTGGCCGAAATCTTGATGAAACTGGTTTAAGGCATTGACACAAGCTGCGCGGTTGGCACTATTGACTTCATCTAAGCCATCCAGCATCAGTAAGAGGTGTTGATGGGTAATCCAATTGCGACCAATTTCTTTAGAAACTTGATATTTGGTATAGAGTTCCTGGACCAACCAATCCGCGATCGCCTGCTTTCCTCCTGCCCAAGAGGATAAATTAAACACCACCGGAATAAGATGATAAAAATCCTGTTCAGCGGTGGCAATCAGGTCCCGAGTTAGTTCTAACAGCGTCGTGGTTTTACCCGAACCTGGGTCCCCTAAAATTAATAACGTCCGACCTGCACCCAGTGATTTGAATTGGTCTAAAATGCGCGTACCCAGGGGTAAAGGTTGGCGGTCCACCTCGGGAGATTCCCATTCCAGACCCCAGGGGCGATCGACGGCATTCAGACGTTCTTCTAGGCCCAATTCTATCAAGGCTTTATCATGCAAAGAAGTCTCTAAAACTCCCTTAATCCAGTAGTTTTTGACCTTGTTGAGCAAAATTTGGCGATCGCGGTATTCTTGACGACTTTTAGCACCTGTCGGCAGGGAATTTTGGGGGAGAGAATCCGCCAAGGGTGTCAGTAAAATTTGATAAACCGGCACCGCTTCCGTAATATTTTTTAACTCCCTCGGCCCTAGATAAGTTGCAGCTAGAGGAATGCTGGTTTTCACCACATCATAAACCGTTTGAGACAGACAAATTCCCCCAGGAACTGCGAGGGTTTGCAGTCGCGCTGCAATATTAACCCCATTGCCCATGACATCATCTTCACTGAAAAAAACATCCCCCAAATGAATGCCAATTCGATGGGTTAAAACCTCCTGGGGAGACAATCCCTCTGCTGCCTCAGCGAGAGCTTTTTGAATGGCGATCGCACAAGTCACCGCAGCCCGGGCACTGGTAAAATACATCAATAAGCCATCGCCGGTGGATTTGAGGACATGACCCTCAAAGCGCCCACACAGATCACTCATCAGTTTTAAGTCCCGGTGAATCAACTCTAGGGTCTGTTCTTCCGCCACGGACATTCGGGCGCTAAAGCTGACCCCATCCGTAAACAGAATAGCAGCAAGGGTGCGATGTCCTCTCAACTCGGGGGGTACGCCGTTTTCCATGAAATTTCTTCCTGGTTTCTAAATGGATACCTATGGGTAGATTGGCTATATTTTAGTCTGCAAAGGCCAATTTATGGAGATGTTACCCAAAGTTCTGTCCTTTGTCGTTTGTCCCTTGTCCTTTGTCCTTTGTCCTTTGTCCATCGCCATCACTTAGCCTTTTGATTTGGATCTCAGGACCGACTCTTTTTAGAGTTGGGTTTTGGATGGTTCTCATTGGATACCTCAATTCCCCTGATTTTAGGAAGATTTATGCTGAATTTTCAACATTTGATTACCCCCTTTTCTAAATTCATAACCCACGGATTCAACCTGCAGATCAAACCCAGACATGGATAGATTCGCAATGACGGTTTCCAAATAGGGGGATAGGTTACCCTGCAAATTAATCAGCGGGAAAATCCGCACCTCTTCACAGACTCGCAGGAGTTCGGTAATTGCATCCAAATGAAACTCCAGGGATAAATGTTCCGAATAGGAAAACAGGAGATGAGAACAGAGTCCCAATTCAAATTGATGAGCCTCAAATTCTAAATGGGGCAAAGATTGTTCTCGATATCGACCTTCCACTTGACCCGCTTCATAATCTAGCAAAAACCGTTCCATTGCAGCCCAACGGGATTGTCCCAATTCATCGGCATTCTGGAATCTATTCCAAACATACTCATGGGAATTTTGCCGGACTTGGGAAACCACGGATTCGTAAGTGTTTTGCACCCGCTGTTTAATTTGTTCTCCAGACCATTGATAAATTGGGTCAACGGAGATAACTGAATGTCCCAGGGCGGTCATTTCCGCATTAAAGCTGGCTGGTCCATCTCCACAACCCAATAGGTTCAGTTCTAAATTGGCTGGAGACAGATTAAACATTAACTGATATTCTTCCAGGGTTCTGCCCCAAGGGATAATTTCATTCAGTTTCATCAGTTTTGAAATCAGCAGCGTAAGGAGTAAAATTTCACCCTAACATAACACTGTTTGTCCTTGCAGTCCAGGGTGGGATTGAGCGAGACTTGAGGCTATGGATGAGTCCGATTGGGAAAAGAAACCTCCCATACCACACAACCCTCCTCGGTTTTAAACAGACCCTGGACCTCACCCGGGGGTCTATAGCATTCTTAGCTGATTTGTCCCTCACCCGATGTCCCCTCGGATGTTCACCGGACGCCAATGGTTGGGGGGATTGATGAGGCCTGGATATTTGGAACGACCCGACAGAAGCTGGACCTCCTTTAAATCTTAGAGCAAGGTTCAAATTTTTTTAAGCTGTTCTCTAAATCAATTGAAATCACTACTTGGGATTTTGACTCTCATTTTTATGATCTATGTTTGAGGACTTCCCCCTTTTTTAAAGAGCCCGCGCAGGCGGGCTTTATTCCTGTAGATGCACCGTTGATCGGGTCAGTGATTAATCTATTCCTCTAGCGCATATTGTCGGAGTTCCTCTTGTGAGACATACTCTAAAGCGGATGCGTGAGTGGCAGAGAGGACGATGGGGGGTGCGACTCCGGCATCGAGGGCTTCTTTCCAACGAGAGGCGCACAAACACCAGCGATCGCCGGGTTTTAAGCCGGGAAAATTAAACAAGGGAACCGGGGAGATCAAATCATTTCCCCGCTGTTTGCTGAAGGTGAGAAACTCTTCGGTGACTTGTGCACAAACGACATGAGCACCGTAGTCTCCCCCTCCGGTGTTACATTTTCCATCTCGATAATATCCCGTCATGGGGGAGGTGCAGCAAGTTTCCAGTTTTCCCCCCAATACATTGGTTGCTTCGGTCACGAGTGCCTATTCTCCAGTTGATTTGAATTACTTCCTAGAATAGCCGGAATAACTGACTCTTGGCAAGGGTTTGGGTTGTTCAGATTAGGAAAATTTACAAGTCTTCCAGGGATTCTTGATAGATACTGTGTAATAAATTCTCCAGTTTCTCTTCGGGACAGCATTCAATAATGGCTTCATAAACGTCCCATAATTTAGCAGCGGTTTCTCCCAGGGTGGGACTCATTTCCCAGACATCTTGCACCCACTCTCGGGGGTGTTCTTCGTCAAAAATTAGCCGTTCTAATAACTGTTTGGCTTCAGTTCTAGTAATTGCCATGAGGGTTCGAGGGATAAACAATAATCCTGATACTGGACTCTGATTGTAGCATGGTTTGACCGGCAGTGGCCTACGGTTTTCGGGGAAATTTTTTTACCAGATTTTATTCAAGTTCAAGACAAATCCGGGTAAGATGTCTTCCCCAGAGAGGGAGTCGGGAGATACCAATACTTCTACATTCTGCCCTGGGCGATAGATTTCTACTTGCTTGCGGATGGGGTCGATTAACCAGCATAGTTGCACGTCATTGTCAATATATTCCTGCATCTTTTCTCGCAGTTTTTCCAGGGAGTCATTGCCCGATCGCAACTCGATGACAAAATCAGGAGAGAGGCGGGAAAAGGTTTGCTGTTCTTCTGCGGTTAGAGTCTGCCATCGCCGATCGCTCACCCAGGTGGCATCGGGCGATCGCACTGCACCATTGGGTAAGGTAAACCCGGTGGAGGAATCAAATCCTTTGCCTAATCCGCTGTGTTCAATCCAGATTCCCAGTTGGACGATCAGTCCGAAATTTTGATTCCCCGTCCAAGGTGTTGTGGGTGGCATGACGATTAGTTCTCCAGTGGCCGTTTGTTCTAATTGCAACTCTTGATTCGCTTGACAAATTTCCTCAAATCTTTCTGGTGTTAAATGAGGAATCTTAATGCTAATGGTATTCATAGGGAGGATATCCTAAGTTGTTTTCAGTGTTCATTTCATGATTTAGCTCATCCGGCGGTTAAGGTTTGGCGGATGGTATATTCCACCCGCCAAACCGTTGATTTAGGCATGACCCACGAGTTTATCCCGCAGCTTTTTGATGCGATCGCGAAATTTGGCCGCCTCTTCAAATTCCAGCTTTTTGGCCGCTTCTTTCATCTGGAGTTCCAGTTTAGAAATCGCTTCTGGAATATCTTCTAAGGGCAATTCCTGAAGGGCAAGAGTAAGGGAATCCACGCCTTCTGCTTCCGCAGCATTTAAGCGGCGCGAAACGTCTAAAAAGGCCAAAATTGCATTACTGGATTTCTTGATAATGGTTGTGGGGGTAATGCCATGCATCTGATTGTAGGCGGTTTGAATGCCGCGACGGCGATCGGTTTCTTCGATCGCCAAGGTCATGCTGTCGGTCATGTTATCCGCATAAATGATCGCTTGTCCCCGGATATGACGGGCGGCGCGTCCGATGGTTTGGACGAGGGACCGATGCGATCGCAAAAATCCTTCTTTATCCCCATCTAAAATCGCCACAAGAGACACCTCCGGCAAGTCTAACCCTTCCCGTAACAAGTTGACCCCAATCAACACATCAAATTCCCCTTCCCGCAAGTCCTGGAGAATCTCAATCCGTTGGATGGAATTAATATCTGAGTGCAGATAACGCACCCGAATTCCCCGGTCCTGGAAATACTCCGTGAGGTCTTCCGCCATGCGTTTGGTTAAGGTGGTGATTAGAACCCGTTCATTGCGTTTCACTCGGTCTTTAATCTCACCTAACAAGTCATCCACTTGACCCTCCGTAGGACGGACAAAGATTTCCGGGTCTACCACTCCGGTGGGTCGAATAATCTGTTCGATGACTTCTCCAGCAGATTGTTCGATTTCCCAGTCCCCTGGGGTGGCGGAGACGAAGATACATTGATTCATTTTGGCCCAAAATTCCTCTGCTTTTAAGGGTCGGTTATCGGCAGCAGAGGGGAGACGGAATCCATGTTCGATTAAGACCAATTTGCGGGCGCGATCGCCATTGTACATTCCCCGAATTTGCGGGACGGTGACGTGAGATTCATCCACCACCAATAACCAATCTTTGGGGAAATAATCCAGTAAACATTCCGGAGGTTCTCCCGCTTGCCGTCCGGCCATGTGCCGGGAATAGTTCTCTACGCCGTTGCAATATCCCACTTCTCGCAGCAGTTCCAGGTCGTAGCGAGTCCGTTGTTCTATCCGTTGTGCTTCTACTAATTTTCCCGCTTTTTCTAGTTCCTGGAGGCGGTCTTCTAGTTCCAGTTCGATCGCCTGACAAGCTGCTTCGAGTCGGTCATCGGGGGTAACAAAGTGACGCGCTGGGTAGATACTTAAGGTATCCAGACTGGCGAGAATTCCCCCGGTGACGGGATCGACGTAGCGGATGGCCTCGATTTCATCTCCGAAGAACTCGACGCGGACGATTCGGTCTTCATAAGCGGGTCCGATTTCTAGGACATCCCCTTTGACGCGGAAGCGTCCTCGACCCATTTCTACATCATTGCGATGATATTGGATACCGGCGAGGTCGCGCAAGAGTTGTCGGGGTTCGAGTTCTTGTCCGACTTGTAAGGGAATGGCGGCGTTGAGGTATTCTGAGGGCATTCCTAACCCGTAAATGCAGCTAATCGAGGCGACAACGATGACATCGCGGCGTTCAAAGAGCGATCGCGTGGCGGAATGCCGCAGCATATCGATTTCATCGTTAATGGCGGAGGTTTTTTCGATATAGGTATCGGTGACGGCGATATACGCTTCCGGTTGATAGTAGTCGTAATAGCTGATAAAGTATTCGACGGCATTATGGGGAAAAAATTGCCGCAATTCGTTACAAAGTTGGGCGGCGAGGGTTTTATTATGGGCGAGAACCAGGGTGGGTTTCCCTACTTGTGCGATGGTGGAGGCAATGGTAAAGGTTTTTCCGGTTCCGGTGGCACCTAAGAGGGTTTGAAAGGGTTTTTCCCCTTGGATACCTTGGACCAGTTTGGCGATCGCTTGGGGTTGGTCCCCTGTCGGTTGATAAGGCGCTTCCAGACGAAAGGGTTGCATAGTCGGATTGAGGATGAGTTCTTTCCCTATTGTAAAGGATTGTTGAGTAAAACATCGGGTTTCCCCAGTTATTCGCGGACATTTTGGGAGTGCGTTGGCGGATCCGGTGAGGAGTGCCAATGCACTCCTCTAAATATTTGTCACCCACCCCAATCTGTAGGTCCCATTCATGAAACACACCGCTTTCTGGATTGAGGTGATGGATTAGTCCTCTTCTGTTCCCCCTTACTTTCTCGCTTTTTTGTTTCAAGATATGTCTGAGGACAGAGGTCATATTTGAAACCCGATGGCTACTATAAATGTAAGGCTAAGTATTTAAGGCGATCGCCCAAATAGATTAGCCGATAAAAAACTAAAGATAAATGGGAGAACTACATAATGAGTGTTGAAAATCGCATGAAAGCCACAGCTAAGAATATCGAAGGGAAGGCCCAAGAAGCCTTGGGTGATCTGACAGGAGACCCGAAGCAAAAAGCGGTGGGTAAAGCCAAGCAAGTCCAAGCCAATATTGAACAGGGTGCGGAAAACTTAAAAGAAGAACTGGATGTCAAGAAAACTCAACTAGAAGACTTGTAAGCCAGTTAGGGGAAAGGGCCAAAGTCTGAATACGTTGGCCCTTTTTTTTAGGGGAACTGAGAACCCTAGAATGAGACAAAACAGGATAAGAATCTGCTGAGATATCAGCGATCCCGGCTAATATATCAGGAGTAGGTCAAGGATATATCCATTGATAGATGCTTTTCTTTCGTTATCCTTGCTACTGTAAATACAGATAAAACCGAAGTCACATAAAGACGGAGAATAATATGAGCACTGAAGATAGAGTTAATGCAACGATGAAGAACGTGGAAGGGAAAGCGCAAGAAGCGTTAGGAAACGTGACTGGCGATCCCAAGGATAAGGCTGAGGGCAAAATGAAGCAAACTGAGGCTGAAGCCCAACACGCCAAAGAAGACATCAAAGACAACGTAAAAAAAGCGATCGACTAGCGCTTAATCTTTGAACAGAGGGAAGGGCGGGGAGCATCCCTGCCCTTCCCTCAACTCTTATACCCTTTTGCATGATTGCGAAGGGAACCTTTCGATGCTCCATTTTCAAAGAGGGGAATCGGAGAAATCATCAATCTTTTGTCCCTTCGGGTTGGTTGAAGGGGGCGGTCCAGAAATGTTACGAAAAGTCTATCAAATTACCTTATAAATCAACGGGCATTCCCTGACAACGGATTTGATATGACTATATAATTTGGAGGAAAATTCAGGTGAGTGTGTTTAAGCGAGTTCAGAAAGGTTTGACTGCTTTAGTGTTGGTATTAGTCCTGAGCTTTGTCACCGCTTGTAGTGGAGGAACCCCGACGGCGCAGCAACCCAATCGCCTCTCCCCCTCGGTGACGAGTCTGCACAATTACGCCCAATTGGAACGGGGTAATACTCAAACTGGGGAGAATTTTGGCAACTGGGTGGTGCAAAATGCCAAAGGTCTGATTCAAGAGGCTTATGTGCGAGATGATGATAAATTAGGGGTGGTGATTACGCCGGAAGTTCGACCGAATGAAGTGCGAGAGTTAGCCCGATCGCTGGCGCAGGGATTTCATCACAATTTCCCCAATCGGAATTTAAAAGTGTTGGTGTATGCACCGGATAAACAACTGATTCTGACGGCAGATTATGATGTGCAGTCTCAGGAGATTCAGTATAAAGCGGGATAGAGGGTGAGGGGAATCGCAACAGTTTTGACGGGTTATCGATTCAGTATTTAGTAAATTAGGAGAATAAGATGGCGACGAGTGATGAATATAAACGGGAAATTATGAGCGATTTGGCCAGAGGCGATCGCGAGGTCATGGCAAATGCGCCCCAGACCGAAGATTATCACAGTTTTGATGATTTTGCCCAGCGATCGACGCGGGAAGAGCGTCAGCGCTTATTTGGTGAGTCTCTGCAACACGATCGCATTTCTCCGGCCCAGATGGAACCGGAACTCAAAAAAGCGATCGCCCAAATTAAGCCCGATGAACGGGATGATGTGGCGCGGGAGTTCTTTAAGGAACTCAAAAAACGCGGACTGAGCGATCGCGATTTAGAAACACAACTGGCGCTTTCTACTCACAATCCCAAGAAAATGTCCGCAGATGATGTCTCCAAATTAGCCGCATTTGCCTATCATGCTCATCCTGATATTTTCCGGGATGTTTTAGCGGATAAACCCTGGATGATGAAGTTTTTGAGTAATCCTTTAGTCGCGGCTATTTTAGGAATTGCTGCTGCCAAATGGCTGAGTAGTCGCAAGTAAGGCGATCG
>CAYUEH010000115.1:0-11287 GCA_964442465.1 uncultured Laspinema sp.
TGCCCACCCTACAATTGCTCAACTTGTTTTTAAAGACCGATTCCAACCGCATTCCTTATCAGGGGGACGGGAGGGGGATCTAAGGTGGGGGGGGAAAGGAGGATCTAAGGTGGGGGGCAAGGAGGATCTAAGGGGGGAAAAGGAGGGATCAATCCTTTTTTTGCAAGAGGTCTATTGACTCCCACTAACCTGGAGAGTTAGATTCCTACACTCCCTAAACTCATGTTACTTCCGTCAAGGAAAAATATGATAAGATTAGAATTAAGAGCCAATTCAGCGATCGCCAGATTCTCAAACCGGAAAGCGATCGCCCAAAACCAGGACCCTATTGCTTAATCGACAAAAAGAGTAGATTGTGTTAGACCCCACCAGCTTATTTAACGAAAGCTATTACAGAAGCCACAATCCCGACGTGATGGCGGCAGTGAGTGCGGGTATTTTAACCAATGGATTACAACATTTCCTCGATGCGGGTCAATTTGAAAATCGCCAACCCAGCGCTTGGTTTGACCCCGATTTTTATTTAGCTTTATATCCCGATGTCAGGATAGCCGTGAGTAGGGGAGAAACGACGGCCCTGCAACACTTCATTGATGCGGGCCAATTTGAAAATCGCGATCCAATCACGGAATTTTTTACCGATATTTATCTCGATCGCCACCCGGATATTGCGACAGCAGTCACAGCGGATTTACTCACCGCTTACGAACATTTTGTCAAATTGGGACAACAGGAGGGCAGGTCTCCTGGACCCAACTTTGATGCTACATTTTATTTAACCCATCATCCTGATGTGGCTGCATTAGTGAGAACCGGACAAATCAGTGCGGTAGAACATTACCTCCTATTTGGCGCATCCGAGGGACGGGCAGCAACGGAACATCACTCACCCCTCGCCCTCAACGACACTCTAGAATTGGGGGTACTAGGGGCCCGAAACCTGACCGGCGCAACTTCCCCAGAAACCTCACCGCAACAGTATCGGTTTCGCGTAGATCGCCCCAGTCAAGTGAGTTTACTCCTGAGTAGACTGAGTGATGAGATCGAGGTCACTTTATATCAAGACCACAACGGCAACCGAGTCTTCGACTTCACCGAGGCGATCGCCTCCGATGCAGAACCGGGAACCGACACCAAACTCCTGAACCGGGTCTTAAATCCGGGGGACTACTCCTTGGCGATCGCCGCCCCAAACCAAGAAACATCCTATCATCTGAGTCTAGCGACCCTTGCACTATCCAACACCTACCCCAACCTGACAGGAACCCGGGAATTATACCCCCAGAACCTCGGTTCCCTCTCCTCAGACATCCTCCTCACCAACATCTTAGAACCCAACAACGCCGCAGACATTTACCAATTCACCCTAGAGACAACCACCCCCGTTCAGATCGAACTGAATGGATTAACCGCTGATGTAGACTTATTTTTAATTCAGGACTCCCCGGAAACCGCCCAAATTCTCGCCGAATCCACCACCCCAGGCACTCAACCGGAAACGATTACCCAAAGTGCCTTAGAAGCGGGAACCTATGCCCTGTGGGTAAAACCTGTAGAAGGTGAGACGAATTATCACTTGAGGGTATCTCCGGATCACTCCCCCGAGTCAGAAACCCGGACTCTGGACCTTCCACCCCCCATGTTTGACCCGAACTTTGGGTTTGGGTTAGTGGATGCTGGTGCTGCCGTGGCGCGGGTCCTGGGAGAATCGACCCCGTTTCCCCAAGTGGCCAATCCCATCGTCAATAATTATGGCGTAGAAGCGATCAATGCACCCGCCGTTTGGAATCAGGGATATACCGGCGAGGGTGTCGTTGTCGCCGTTTTGGATACGGGAATCGATCTCACCCATCGGGACCTGCAGAGGAATCTCTGGGTGAATGTCAGTGAAATTACTGGCGACGGGTTAGATAATGATGGCAATGGGTGGATTGATGACTTTCATGGTTATGATTTTGTGGATGGGGATGGGAATCCCTCCTTTTCCTACTCAACCGAACGTCATGCCACCCACCTAGCGGGGATTATTGGTGCACAGAGAAATGGAATTGATGGGACTTTCAATGGGGGAATCCCCTTTGATGTCACCGGGGTGGCATACAATGCGACATTAATGCCGGTGCGTGTTCTGGACGATCGCCAGTCCTTCGATGAATTTGAAATCGCCGTCGCCAACGGAATTCGCTATGCCGTAGACAATGGTGCACAGATCTTGAATTTGAGCTTAGGGAATTTGCCTGGAGAACCGCCCACAGAACGGATTGCCGAGGCTTTGCGCTTTGCGCGCGATCGCGGAGTTGTCGCCGTTTTTGCCTCGGGAAATGAAGGATCCGCGAGGGCAACTCAACCGGCAGATCCGGGCATTCGCGCCACGGAAGGACTGGGAATTGCTGTGGGTGCAGTCGATCGCCAAGGGCAATTGGCCCCCTTCTCCAATCCTGCCGGGTCCCACTTTGGACCCTATAATTTCGTCGTGGCACCAGGCGTCGGCATCCGTTCCACTACCCCCAATCAGAGCTATTTTCACTTAGATGGCACTTCAATGGCTGCGCCATATCTTTCTGGCGTGGTTGCCTTGATGTTGCAAGCTAATCCCTATTTAACTCCGGCCCAAGTCGAACGCATTCTCATCGAAACGGCCAACCCTGCTAGGGTCTGGGTCTAACCCAGTGAAATTACCACCGAAACAATCAACACCAACGGTTCTAGCCTCTGGGTTTAATCTCGGGAACGAGCCCCCAGAGAAAGGTCATCGGGACTTGGACCAGGCCATTGAGCAGTCATTGGCTCAAAATCGGGATGATTTTAGACCTATAAATAATTGCATTTGTTATCTAAAAAATGCAACTGTTATCAACTGAGACTCTTGGAAAATCCCCCAAATCTATCACATAAGTTCTCAGTAAATTTACTTGATTTAATAAATCTTTACATATAATTTCCCTGTAATTAGATAAGCTAGAAAAATTAATTGGCCTTGAAAGAAAATATTACGGCGCTATGTTGAATATCACTCACTTGTTTGATGAGACCTACTATCTCAATCAAAATCCAGACATCAAAGAGGCTGTAGCCACAGGGGTTTTCGCGAGTGGGTTCGAGCATTTTATGAATTTTGGGAAATTTGAAGAACGAGACCCGAGTGTATTTTTTGATACCGAGTATTATTTAGCCCAAAACCCGGATATCGCGCAAGCCGTCGCTGCTGGAACCACCTCGGCGATCGAACATTTCATCAACATTGGACAAGCCGAAGGTCGCAATCCCATCTTTGAATTCTTTACCGATTTTTACCTAGAAACCTATCCTGATGTGGCCACAGTAGTATCCTCAAATTTACTCACTCCCTATCAACATTTTATCCAAGCCGGTCTATTTGAGGACCGCGAACCGGGCTGGGGATTTAACCGCTCCTTCTATTTGGAAAATAACCCGGATGTAGCGACAGTAGTGAATGCGGGTCAGATGAGTTCGATTCAGCATTACCTCACAATGGGTCAAGCAGAAGGACGCATCGGCAGTCTGACCACCCAGAATCCGCCCCCCCCGAACCTCACCCCCCAGAGTCCCCCCGGAGAACTCAGTTCAGCCACCAATCTGGGACTGTTAGAAAGCCATTTGGTCAATGGAATGCTGGGGTTGTGGCGACAAAGCCAACTTTATCGCTTCACCTTAGAGGGTCCTAGCGATGTGAGCTTAGTCCTCACGGGTGCTATGGGTGATGCGGATCTGTATCTCGTGGAAGATGTCAATCAAAATAACCAAATCGATTATGGAGAAATCATCGACTCCTCCCTGAACTATGGAACTGACCTCGATAGTATCAATCGCAGTTTGCCTGCGGGTACTTACTTTGTGGAAGTGTATCGGTATGAGGGTTCCCCTTTCTACTCTCTTAACCTCCAGGCAACCCCTCGGACCGATATCCCACCGGATTATGTCGGCAACACTCTAGCCGAAGCATTTGACCTCGGAGACCTCACAAATGCGGGGATGAACTTCGTGAATGGGATCTTAGCCAACTCGGGAATTCCGGTGCCTGAACAAGTCGGAGACTTTGATCCGGTTGATATTTATCGGTTTTCCTTGGCAACTCCAAACCAATTGCGGGTGACCCTGGATGGACTCAGCGCCGATGCCGATGTCAAAATTGGCAGCGATCGCAACCAAGATGGCATCATCTCCTTCGATGAAGTGATTGGCCGTGAAATCCGCATCGGAACTGAAGCGGAAAACATCTACGTTCCAGCCCTCGTTCCCGGAGAGTATTATATCCTGGTAGAACAATACAGCGGCAATACAACCTATAACGTCACCGTAGAAACCAACCCCGTGCGGTTTCCTCTGTTAGAAGCCGTTCCCTTAGAAGCCCCCTTATCTCCCACCCCCCAAACTGTTGTGGGCGGTCTCACCACGACCAATCCGGCGGATACCTACCGCTTTAGTCTCACTGAAGCCAGTGACATCCAACTCAATTTGCAAGGACTCCGGGCCAGTGCGGATTTACATTTGATTCAGGATGTCAACGGCAATGGCATCGTAGACACTGGGGAAATTCTGAGCATGGCCCCGACCCTGGAAGACCTAATTAACACCCTGGCAGAAGTGCCATACGTTCCCCGGGATTCAGAACAAATCACATTTCGGGGATTGCCTGCTGGAGACTATTTTGTGAGTGCTAATCAATTTGTTCTGGATACAGACTATAGTCTAAGTCTCACGGCGACTCCAGCCACCTCTAACTTTAATACCCTGTTTGGCTATGGGTTAGTGGATGCGGCTGCGGCTGTTGCCCAGGCGATCGGGGAACCCGGTTTAGCCCCGGTTGGCGACCTCACCAGTGAGGCTTTTTCAAATAATACCCGTGACCTCAACTTAATGAATGTGCCAGCAGTTTGGAACCGAGGGTTTACCGGGGAAGGAGTGATTGTCGCTGTTTTAGATGATGGCGTAGACTTGCAGCATCCAGATCTAGTCAATAATATCTGGGTCAATCCCAATGAAATTGCCAATAATGGCATTGATGATGATGGGAATGGATTCTTCGATGATGTGTGGGGCTGGGATTTTGTGGATGGGAATAACGACCCGAATCCAGATTTGTATAATGCTCATGGCACCCATGTAGCCGGGACCGTGGCAGCGCAACGGAATGGGGTAGATATCTTAACCGGACTATTCCCCGCTGAAATGAGTGGAGTGGCCTACAATGCTACCATTATGCCCGTCCGGGTGTTGGGAGACTACCAGACCCGCGCTGAAGCGGATGTGGCCATTGCTTCGGGAATTCGCTATGCCGTAGAGAATGGCGCACAAGTGTTGCAAATGAGCCTGGGGATCTATTTAGACAACTCGATGTTTCCGTTGACGGAGGCAGCCCTAGCATATGCCCGAGAACAGGGCGTTGTGGCGGTGATTTCTGCCGGAAATGAGCGGGATACCTTTGGTGCGACTCGACCGAGTAACCCGGCATTTTTGGCGAACCAAAACTTGGCGATCGCCGTGGGTGCAGTTACTCAGGACAATCAATTGGCGACCTTTTCCAATCCGGCAGGACCCAATCCTCTCCCCTTGGTGGTCGCCCCGGGGGTTGATGTATTATCCACCGACTTGTATCAAGACTACAACTTCAGAACCGGCACCTCAATGGCCGCCCCCCATGTTGCTGGGGTTGTAGCCCTGATGCTAGAAGCCAATCCCACTTTGACGCCCGGTCAAGTGGAGCAAATCCTGATTGACACCGCACAACCGGAGGGCATTACCTTAGCCGTCGCCTAATCTGAGGATATCAATACCGTAGCGGTCAGACCCACCGGGTTTCTGGAACCCCTCTCCACGAGATTGGCAAACCAGTCACGCAGTGAAACCCGGTTTTTGCTCCCCTTGTTTTCTCACAGATCCAAAGCTCAGATACAAAGCTGACTTTCTTCTCTATCAGGAAACATCAGAAATAAATAGGCGCGAGGGCTTTGAGGGAACTCCAAACAATAAACTCTTCAAAATCTTTTAGAAGAGATCCCCCCAACCCCCCTTAATAAGGGGGGCTTGAATAATTCTAGCCAACTTCTAATGCAGAATTTTTTTTTATGCAAACCCTGAGAATCAACAATTGCCCGGGTTTGAATGCCCAACCCTTCAAATTTTATCGAGTTGGTCTTGAAATCTTTGTTGCCGTTCTGGTCTGCATTGTGATTTATGTTCAATTTTCAATGAGAGATTAACGGGTAAATTTTAATAAAATTTTTTTAGTATATCATAAAGAAAGTGATTTTTTCTCTGTCGAAGATAAAAGTCTATCTAAACTTTCGGGAGATCAGTTAGAAAAAAGTGATAGAAATCGACAATTAAATATGAGACAATTTACAGATATTTCAATGATCGGACCCCCAGGTGAACTGAATGTTAGATATTAGTCGCTTGTTTGAGGAGAGTGCGTATATCACCCAAAACCCTGATGTAGAAGCGGCGATCGCTACTGGGGTTTTCGAGAGTGGGTTTGAGCACTTCATCACTTTTGGTCAAATAGAAGGCCGGAATCCCAGTATTTGGTTTGACACGGCCTATTATTTGGAAGAGAACCCAGATGTGGCCGAGGCCGTGGCAGCAGGAACCCTCACGGCGATCGAACATTTCGTGAATTTCGGACAATCCGAAGGGCGCGACCCGATTTTGGAGTTTTTTACTGACTTTTATTTGGATACTTATGCCGACGTAGGGTCAGCGGTGGCATCGGGGGTCATGAGTGCCTATCAACATTTTCGGGAATTCGGTTTAAGTGAGGGTCGCGAAGCCGGTTTGGGGTTCGATCGCCCGTTCTATTTAGCCAATAATCCGGATGTGGCAGCCGTCGTTAACGCCGGTCAATTGAGTGCCTTTGAACATTATCTGTTTTTCGGCAAAGCTGAAGGACGTCTGGGGACGCCAACATCGGATCTGAATAGCGCGACTGACTTAGGGCTTCTCGGCGTGTCTGAGATCGGGGGTATAGTTAGCGATCGCAACCCGCAACAACTCTACCGCTTCACCCTAGAGATACCCAGTGAGTTTACCTTAGAACTCGGGGGGTTAAGTGCCGATGCCGATGTCGTCCTGTTTCAGGACCTCAACGAAAATGGCGAAATTGACTTAGAAGAAATCATCGACCTATCCGCCAACGACGGCACAACCCCGGAAGTGATTCAACGCGGGTTACCTACCGGGACCTACTGGGTCGGAATTGAGCGGTTCGAGGGCAATACAAACTATACCCTCCTGATGTCCACCGTTCCCCGCCCCGATGTCCCCCCCGATAACGTCGGCAATACCCTCAGTCAAGCCTTCAATTTGACAGAGGCGTTGCCAGGTCCACTCAGCAATCAAGGCCAGATTTCAATTAATCAAGTTTTGGAAAGAGCCGGATTTGACCAGATCCAGGTGCTTGGGGATTTTAACCCCAGAGATATCTATAGTTTCAGCATTGTCGCCCCGACTCGATTTCGGCTGAACCTGGATGAATTGAGTGCGGATGCGGATGTGGCGATCGCCGTTGACCGAAATGAAGATCGGGTAATTTCTGATGACGAAATTATCCTTAGTTCTGAAAATGAAGGTACTCAGCCCGAGGAAATTGTCATTCCCAAGCTATCGGCTGGGGACAACTATTACATGATCGTCGAATCATTCGAGGGGGAGACGACTTATAACCTAACCGTAGAAACCACCCCGTTCGAGTTTCCCATCTCACAAGCCCTAGAAGTGGGAACCTTGAACCCCACCCCCCAAACCTTAACAGGAGCCTTAGCCGAGACCAATCTAGCCAATACCTACCGCTTCAATCTCACCAATCCTAGGGATATTCAAATCAACCTGGAGGGACTGAGTGCCTCGACAGAAGTCTATCTGATTCAGGATGTCAATAATAATGGCATTGTTGAAGGCGGTGAGATTCTCACCAGCGCCCCAGGTCCAGAAAAAATCGTGGGTGCCCTGATTGAAACAGGAGACTATATCAGCGATGCAGAAACCCTATCCTGGCTTGGATTACCGGCAGGAACTTACGTTGTCAGCGTCACTCAGTTCGCCGGTGAAACCGACTACAGCCTGAGCCTCTCGGCAACACCCACCACGGGAAGATTTAATAGTATGTTTGGGTATGGGTTAGTGGATGCTGCTGCCGCCGTCGCCGGTGCCCTGGGCGAACCGGCTTTAGCCCCGGTCCCGGATCTCACCAGTACCGCGACCCGGAACAATACGGGGGACTTGAATTTAATTAATGTCCCCGCAGTCTGGAACCGAGGGTTTACAGGGGAAGGCGTCATTGTCGCTGTCTTGGATGATGGGGTGGACTGGAAACATCCCGATCTCGCCAATAATATCTGGGTCAATCCCAATGAAATTGCTGACAATGGCATTGATGATGATGGCAATGGGTTCATTGATGATGTGCGAGGTTGGGACTTTGTGGATGGCATTAATAATCCCAGTGGGGGTCCGGAAGATTCTCACGGCACCCATGTCGCAGGCACCGTTGCAGCAGGGCGAAATGGGTTAGATATCTTAACCGGAGAGAACACTGTAGAAATGAATGGCGTGGCGTATAATGCCACAATTATGCCAATCCGCGTCCTCGGCGAGTCTAAGTTTAATGAGGATGAGGATGAGGATGAGGATTTTGATCCAGTAGCGGAGGGAATTTACTACGCCGTGGAAAATGGAGCGCGAGTGCTGCAAATGAGTCTGGGCAGCAATCCTGGGTCTCCACCTTCCCCGCAAACGCAAGAAGCCCTGGCATTTGCCCGGGAACGAGGGGTGGTAGCGGTGATTGCTTCGGGCAACGAGCGGGATACTTATGGTGCAACCGAGCCTGAAGATCCAGCGTTGAATGCTCGCGACAATTTGGCGATCGCCGTCGGTGCAGTCAACCGGAACAATCAATTAGCCACCTTTTCTAACCCGGCTGGCCCCTCTCCCCTGACTTTTCTTGTGGCCCCGGGAGTAGATGTCTTATCGACCTATCCCAATCAGGATTACTACTTTGAAGAGGGCACCTCAATGGCAACGCCTCATGTGTCCGGGGTCGTAGCGCTGATGCTTCAAGCCAATCCTAACTTGAACCCGGATCAAGTGGAGCAAATCCTAATTGAAACCGCACAACCCCAGGGGATTACTTTGGCATTGGCATAAATCTCAGACTTCTGGGGTTTTAACTTCCGGGCATGATGGACAGGCGATCGCCTGTCCATCTTTTGTTGTTACAGGCTGCATTTTGCTCAATCTGACCGTTATTCATCAGCACAGTTCAGTGACATCCTCCCAGAAGGGGAATTTTTTTGATTCATCCGACCCGCGATTTAGCAATTAGGCAATGTACTGTCGCTACTTTTGCAGCCTTGGGACAATCGGTAAAAAATGATACTTTTGGTAGAGGGAAGAATTGCCGCTGGCACTCTAAGCTGGAAGTCATTGAGGAAAATTTAAATTTCTCAAAATAACAATCATAGAAGTATGCAACAGCCGCTTTTAACCCATGAAATATCAGGCAAAAAGCGGCAAGAATGCTACTGAAATTCAAAGGAGTTTTGTATGAAACCGATGATTAATTGGCTGAAAAATATTAGCCTTCGACAAATTTTAACCGGAATGATGGCAGGACTGCTACTCTTCGTCGGGACTGCTTGCAGCAATACCCCATCTGTCATGGCCAAAACGTCGGACCAGGTGAGAGAAGAAATGCCCTCCCAGTACGTCAACTCCACCTCGGAAGGGGGAATGAACGAGTATCCAGATACGGACCCCCGACAACAGGCGACCAACCGCGCTGAAGCCCAAGCCAAAGCGCTCAAAGATAGCGCCGAACGCCGGATCAACGACAATTCCCGCACCTATCCGGATAAAGATCTCGGCGAGATGCTCGAAGAAGTCCCGGGACAAGTCTCTAAAATTGGCGATCGCGCTGAAAATGCCGCCAACGAACTGGGCAAACAAGCCAAAGCTGGAGCAGATTTAGCCCGAGAAACCGGAGAAACCGCCTTGGAAAATACCCGAGACACAGTTAACCAAGGTGTTCAAAACGCAGCCCGGGAAGCAGATCAACTCGGCGATCGCGCTCAAAACACCGCAGAAAATGCCGCCGACGCCGTTAAATCTAAAGTGAAGACCGACCTGGATCGTTCCGGTAAAGCCCTAGAACGGACCGCCGATTCCATTGACTAGACTCTAACCCTATTGTTAGTTAGCGCAACTGGCAGTTCAGGCTAAATCCGCCTAACTCGCCATCCCCAGAGGCACAGCAGTGCCTCTATTTTTTTTGAGAACATCCTCCCCATCCTCCCCATCTCCCCCATCTTCCCCATTCTCCCCGAAACCCCCATCCTTGCCTGTTAAGGATAAATGACATTTATGGTAAAATACGGTTTATGTACGACCGTGACCTCAGCGCACTAAATCTCAATGATGAGCTAGATAGCCCTCTGGATCATTTGGATGAGGCCCCCGCCCCCAAGCCGGATCCTGAGAAAATGTTGCTATTGTTAGCGTCATCTGTTCCCGAACAGCGAATGATCGCGACGCGGGCATTCTGTGAAATCCAGGATGAACGCGCCATCCCCCACCTGATCCAACTGTTGAGCGACCCTTGCCCCCTCGTGCGGGTGAGTGCCGCCTACGCCCTTGGACGCAATACCAGTCCCGATGCCGTCGAACCTTTAATCGACCGGCTAAATTTGGATTGGAACGGCTACGTTAGAAAGGGTGTCGTTTGGGCATTGGGAAATTGTGCCGATCGCCGCGCCCTCGAACCCCTCCTCGAAGCCCTCAAAACCGACATTTCCGCCGTCCGCCTCTGGGCTGCCAGTTCCCTGGGTCAACTGGCGAATGTCGGCTACGAGCTCGTTATTTCGGCCATTCCCCCCCTCATTTACAGCCTGCGAACCGACCCCATTGCCGCAGTCCGCAGTAACTGCGCCTGGGCGATCGGGCAACTCTGCCGCGAACTCCCCTCGAATGTGGTGTATGCCGGGGCGATCGACTCCCTAATCGAAGTCCTAGAAGAAGACGAAGACATGGGCGTTCGCGAAGATGCCAAAGCCTCCTTACTCCGAGTCGGAGACCCTCGCGGATTACAAATCATCGAGGAATTAGAACTCGATGGCTTATTATAAAGTCAAAAGCCCTCCCCATCCAACCCAGCCCGCCTCTGCGGGCTAAGAAACTTTACTCATAAAATGTAACATCAGTCATCCTCATCCTCTTCGGTGTTCGTAGTAACGACTTCAGTCGTTCTCTTCCTGTTCGTAGTAACGACTTCAGT
>CAYUEH010000116.1:0-11281 GCA_964442465.1 uncultured Laspinema sp.
CCCTAACCCTCCCCTTGCCAAGGGGAGGGGACCGGAAGTAAAAAACCTACTCTTGTAAGGTGTGATCCCCCCCAGGGAGATGAGAACTGGAGTGGTTTGTAGAGAACCCGGTTTCCAGAGAGGAGTACGAGGGATGTTAAGGGCGACCTTCGCTTTCGAGGAGTTCGGCGATCGCCCTGCCTTCCTCGGGGGTATTCACAGGAATCGCCTGACGAGTGTCTGTAATCAACCAATCCAGGGCCGCTGCTTGGACATCAATGGATGCACCTGTTTTATCCACGCAGTAGCGCCCAAACACCAGTTTGTCCACTAAGCGCACCCCGGGACCTAAGCGAGAATATTCAAAAATTACACTATTTTCCACCGTTGCGCCACTGCAAATTCGGCAACTGGGTCCGATCATCGAAGGCCCAATAATTTTGGCCCCATCTTCAATTTGGGTCATGGCCCCAATGTACACCGGCCCTTTAATATCCACCTTATCCAGGTTAACCGCGACATTTAAGCCAGTGTAGACCCCGGGAATGAGTTCTTTGCCGGGAATCGAAACATTTTGGATTTCTCCGTTTAACACTCCGCGAATGGCGCGCCAATAGTCCGGCACTTTGCCAATATCCACCCATTGGAAATCCATTGCGATGCCGTAGAAGGGAGCACCCATTTCGACCAGTTGGGGGAAGAGTTCACCGCCAATATCATATTCTTTGCCCGAGGGGATATAATTCAACACTTCCGGCTCGAAAATATAAATACCCGTGTTAATGTTGGTGCTGATGGCTTCTTCTACGGACGGTTTTTCTTGGAACTGCTGGACGCGGCCCGTTTCGTCCGTGACAATTACCCCATAACTGGAGACTTCTTCCCGGGGGACAGATTTCATGACAATGGTGGCGATCGAGCCTTTTTCTTTGTGCCACTTGACGGCCTCTGTTAAGTCCAGATCGATTAACGCATCTCCACAAAGCACGACAAAGGTATCATCGAAAAAGGGGTTAAAGTCTTGGATGCGCTTCATGCCGCCTGCGCTTCCGAGTGCCTCTCCGACGAGTTCACCATCCACAATCCGACCTTCAAAGGAATAACCAATTTCCACGCCAAATCTTTGTCCATCCCGGAAATAGTTTTCAATTTCGTTGGCGAGGTGGCTAACGTTGACCATGATTTGGTTAAAACCATGCTGGCGAAGCAATTCCACTAAAAACTCCATCACTGGTTTTTGCAGGATGGGAATCATCGGTTTGGGGGTGGTGTATGTAATCGGACGGACTCGGGTACCCTTACCCGCTGCCAGAATCATGGCTTTCATAGATATTTTTCTCTTATCCTTGAGCCTATCAATTTTAACGAATTAATGTTTTGAAATGGCAAAAAGTTATTATCTTTTAGTCGCGATCATCATGCGATCATCATACGGAAGGTCTACCCCTGGGAATGAGGTGTCCGGTGAGGGGTTGAGCGATCGCCGGGTAATGCCCAGTCCTGCGGCCCTTCATGGGTGCGATCGCCCAGGCGGTGAGAGGCAAGGTGCTTCCGATTCGGGCTTTCTAGGGTGGGGGTAGAATAGCAGGTTAAACCATTGCCTGGTTGAGAATGGGTGGACTCTCTAGGGGGACTGCATCGACGATCGCCCGGATTTTCAGGTCTCCATAAAATTGTTCTTGGGACAGTTCAACTTTAGACTGGGCGGAGAGTAACAGCAGGGCGGAAAAGACTCCCACGCGGTCATGGGACGTGGGGAGGGACGGAGGGTCGGTGGATTCTCCAGAGGGGCGATCGCCTCGCTGGTCCATCAACCCCGCTAAAAGCGCCTCCAATTCTAACCAGGGTTCACAGAGGTCCAGTTTTTCAGCGTAGGCTAACAAAAATCGAGTCAGGCGATCGGCCACTTCCGAGATATTTTCTTGGTCCGCTAACTCCGTCAGCGCCCGCACCGTACTCGCCGTAGATTTGGATCCGCCATGTCGTTTTGCACGACGGCGAGGCGGCGTTTCGATCGCCATTGACATCAACTGCAACTGCTCAATCAACTCTTGAAGCGTCACCCGGCGTTTTTTAGGCGTAGGTGCCACCGCCCGTCGTTTGAGTTGCAATTCTAGCTGTCTGGGAACATACCCCCCTTGTCCCCCCTCATCCATCGGGTCCAGAAATTCCGCCTCTTCCTCCTCCGAGGCATTCGCGTCATCCAGCAGGGATTCCGAACGCGCCAAAGCATCCGCTTTCAGTAACACCAACATCGAGGCATACAGAAATGCCTGTCCCGTCTCCGATAAAGCCGCTTCCCGCTCAACTCGTCCCGCTTCATGAACTTGAGACAGTCTACTGAGATATCGGTCAATCACCTCAATGACTTGGACATCCCAGGGATCGATTTCTCCAGTTTGTGCCAACTCGATGAGGAGGGAGATCGCATTTTGAGCTAAAGAACCAGTCATATCCCGTTGTTATTTTAAAATTTAAAGTGGGTGCAGCGTAGGTGTTCAGTCTTCTGATTATATCATTCTTAAAGACCGGCCTGGTCCTTGATTGGACTCAGGTTAAGCGCCCTGCCCAGGATTTTTCTCGGTGAGAATAGCGGTTTAAACTGTTGGAAACCTTCAATTTTTCGGCCCTACAGTTAGGGTTGAATGTTAAATCAGGGGTCCCGGGTTGAGTTCAGGGTGATGGGGTGCTGGGTTCTCAACTCCGGGACCCTGGGAATGAAAAATCCTCCTAAAACACAGATTAGGAAGAGTCAGGACAAAAATTATCCCTGGTTTTTTGGGTAAACCGGAACGCTTCGTGAGGCGATCGCGATCGTGGATAATTTTAAACTTGAAAATTCCGTAAGATCTGGGTTTGGAGAGGATGACCCGATTCGTTTATGAAAAAGGGGATGCACCTAGATAACGGATTGAAGAAGGGGATGCACCCAAATAACCCATTGACAGTGCAGATGACTCAGACTCAGTTCTGCACCCAGTAGGATTTACTTGTCTGCGACGGGACGTCTTTTTTGCGAAGAGACAATTCCCAGACCCGAGAGGACGATCGCCGTAACCATGCCCGGTTCAGGAATTTTTTTGCTAGTGGGCGCTTCCCATTCGATGGTGCTTGCCCCTCTCAATGTACACCGCTCCGCTTCAGAGCAATCCATTGTCATGCCCTCATGGGGGCTAGAAACGGCAGCGGATACGGGTGTAAACCCACTCAGTCCGATTTGAACGACCGATATAGAGACTAATCCCAGAGCTAGTTTTAAAAACATCATTTACTTCCCTCAATTTCTTGACGACTTATGCTGCTATTAACAGAATCTTCTAAAATTGCTTAATTGTCGCTAAGGTGACTCACTGCGGTTTCGTGTTTGCGATCGGTTGGGTGCTGTGAGTGAAGTCACATCAGCCTCCAGCAGCAGCGATCACTGCGTTTCACAAGGCAGGCAGATGGTCCTCGCTTAATTCGTTGCTGAGACTAATTTAATTATAAAATTCGGGTCATTCATCTGTCTTGGGTGAGATTCTTAAGTGAGAGAATTTGAGACGGTTATGAACCTAAAGATAGAGTGAAAACCTCCAAGGATTACACTCGGAGTCACCCAATTTACCTAAGCGCTCTGATGATTTATCCGGTCTGAAATAGAAAATGTAGGTTTATAATCCCCCAAGGGTGATGGAGTGTCATCAGGCTGGTGTAATCTGTCGGTTGGAGCATTTGGGTACAGTAAAAACCTGCACCCTCAAGGGTCTAGATCTACGGACGAAGCGGGCTGAAGCCTTCTGCAAGCAAGACTTACGCAGATTTTAATAATCCACCCTAAATGTAGAGGCGAGCAAGCGAATCGCCTCTACATTTAGCATTTAATCTAATCCCCTGCGCTATCTGATACGGAATACGGTTGGAATCGGTCTTTAAAAACAAGTTGAGCAATTGTAGGGTGGGCAATGCCCACCTAGATTGGGTGGGCATTGCCCACCCTACCATTTTTAATGCTTTTATCAACCGGATTTAGTATGAAATAGAAAGCGCAGGGGATTAAATGAAATGGCAATTAGGGTTAGCGAAGCTGTTCTAATTGGGGACTAACATAAACCCGGAGGGTTTGACCTAATAACAACAGACGCCGGAGTTGCACGGGATCTCCCGGAGAAATAGCGAAGGATTCAGCAGAACCCGAGGCAATATGAGTATCCAGAGAGGGCAGACCGTGGCGATCGAGTTGACCTGTCAGCCAATAGAAATAAAGCTCTTGGGAGCGTTCTAGGGACAAGCCGAGATTGAGGCGTTGACCGACAGCAATTAGACGTTCTAAGCGCTGAATCTCAGCCTCTAGCAGTTCCGGTTGGGCTTCATGGAGGAGGTCCCAGAGCGATCGCAGAATGGACCGTTCTAAAATGACCTTGGCTTCAGGGAGGTAGAGATGGCAACGGGTATGTTCGGCTTCCGTGGCGATCGCTTCTAACTCCCCTAAATGCCCAGACATCACCAGTCCATCACCCTGGGCCATCCCCAACTCCTGTTCTAAACCCAGGACGGACTCCATACAGCGATGGCCCAAAGCAATCTCGGCAGCCACCTGCAACTCTTTCGGCACCGGCAGTTCATCCCGATGGAAGCCCATCATGATCCCATAATTATCCCGATACACCTGGCTGTAAAGTTGGTCTAGGCGCATCAAGGTTTCTTGACTTAATAGGCGCATGATCCGATGGCGTTCCTCGGCAAACAGGTCCCGCAAATTGTAGGATTTCCCATCAAAATGCTCATTCATCGCCAAAATAGCATGGGCGGCACTGGCTTCTTCCAGAACGCCAAACAGATGCTCTTTCATCTGGGTGTAGGCCCGTCGCCCGGTGAAGGGTTGAATGCTGCAATGGAAATCCCAACCCCCAAGATGAAGGACAGCAAAGACTAAATCAACACTTTCTCGGGTGATTTCCGAAACCAATTGCAGTTGTCCGACTCCCAGGGTCAGCGGACCCATCCGTTGCAACTGATAATCCCGTTGGTAAGCGTCATAGCAGTAGACCTGATGTTGGGGGGCATAGCTGGTAAAGAGTCCGCTGATGGCGTAATGGGCGGCGACTTGCTCTAAGCTAATTTGGTCCGTTTGCACCAAATCGCGATAAACTCCGGCCCCATCTTTAAAAGCATCGACGTTACTGGGTGCGAAGGCAAGACGGGCGATAAATTCTCGTTCGAGTTGGACTCCGGCGACATCTCCGGCGAGTTCGATCGCCCGGGCGGCATAGCGGAGAATTTGCACCCCTTCCGGACGGGAAAGTTCTTCAAAGAACCAGCCGCAACTGGTGTACATTAGCAGGCTATGACGCTGCATTTCCAGCAGGCGCAGGCCATCCACTTGTTCCAGAGGGGTCAGAGGGCGAGTTTGATGGTGTCGGAAGAAGCGGTCAATATTTTCTGGGGAGCGATCGCGGACAATTTTGATATATTCATCCCGGGCCTGCCAGGGGTCTAAGAATAGGAGGCGACCTTGTTCTTCATAGATGTCCGTGAGTTGATCCCGCAACCAGTTGAGAGAATCGCGCAGGGGACGCCGCCATTTTTGATGCCAACCGCCACCGCCAGCGCAACCACAATCCTCCTGCCAGCGATCGACGCCGTGAGCGCAACTCCAAGCGGTGACGGGTTTGAGTTGGACTTCCCAGGAAGGGGGACTGATGCTTAAATAATGGGCAAAGTTAGTGACGGTCCAGCCATGTTTGGGGAATTCGCTGACGAAGGCGTAGGCGAGACATTTTTCGGTTCCGCCTTTGTGGTGACCGAAGGTTTCGCCGTCGGTGGCGACGGAGAGTAGCTGACTGGGGCGACCATCCCCTTGAATGGCTAACCCTAAGCGTCCGAGGAGGTTATGGGAATTGCTCAGGAGGTCATCAAAGCCCATATCTCGGGAAATTGGACCATCGTAGAAGAAGATATCGATGGATTTACGGTCTTCTCCCCCTTGGGGATCAGGGAGAAAACAGCGATAAGGCCGGGTGGGATCAATTTGTGCGCCGCCGACTTCGATCCAGGCCGGTTCAGGCTCTCCTTCAGCGGGGATCACGCGGCAGCGTTGGGCTTGGGAGGGGGCTAGAATAATAAATTGAATGCCTTCGGCAACCAAGGCTTCTAGGGTAACGTAGTCTACGGCAGTTTCTGCTAACCACATTCCCTCGGGATCGCGTCCGAAGCGGGATCGGAAGTCTTCTTTACCCCAGCGAATTTGGGTGTATTTATCCCGTTCGTTAGCCAGGGGCATGATGATGTGGTTGTAGACTTGGGCGATCGCATTGCCATGACCGTTGAGACGTTGTGCACTTTTGCGATCGGCTTCGATGATGCGATTGTACACTTCCATGTCATAGCGTTCCAGCCATGTCATTAACGTCGCACCGATATTAAAGCTGAGATATTCATAGTTATTAACGATCCCCACCACTTCCCCCGAGTCGTTGAAGATTCGGGCGTAGGCATTCGGACGATAGCATTCGTGATAAATCCGCTCGTTCCAGTCGTGAAAGGGTGAGGCACTCGGTTGTCGCTCGATCGCATCTAAATAGGGGTTTTCGCGCGGGGGTTGGTAAAAATGTCCGTGAATCGAGACGTACACACCCGTGGCGGTTTTGATGGGATCAACTTTGGCCGGTTCGGTCCGAGTTCCTGGGGTTTCTTCTGGAGTTAGGGTGGTTAAGGTCGGATTCAGCCTAATTGCTGTGTCGGATGGGGTTGTCATACTGTTAGATCTACAACTAAACAATCGATAAAATCTATCTGTAGGCAGGCGATCTCTGGGGTACAGAGTGTTGAATTAAGTACAGGCAATTTTAAGCAAGTGGCGTGGCGATCGCGCAGGCTTAATGACAAACTGGGCACGAACCCCCGGGTTCGGCGCCTCCACCGGGATTGCCCTTGCTTGTACCTCATGATTTCTCGGGCTATCTCTGGCGCGATCGCTGTTCTATCCGTTTTCTGCGATGAAGCTTCTAGTCGGCACTATAACCGATCCCCATTGCAAATAGTGTCACCCCTGTCTTAATTTCACACTTCAAAACAAATCTTTATTTTATGAAACTTACAAATCAAAATGTCTATGCTATAATCCGCTCCGCAAGACTTATCCTGGGGTTTGTATCTTGCTCATGAATACATCCAAACCCAAGGTCACGCGCTTTTGTGCTACAACAGGTTTCGTTATCACTGAACGAATTGAAGAGTTTCAATCTCCTAGTCTAATTACCTAGCCCAAACCGGAGGAAATGGATGCAAGGGTCTGCCGTGAAAAAGCCTGACCTGGAGGGGAGTCCCATCATGCCAGCCAATTTTCGGGACAGTCTGTGTGCTGAACTCTCCCCAGGACCGTCTGATCAACCGCACTCTAACTCGAATGCGATCGGTCCTTTTTTAGTCTAGATTCTGCCCTCAAACCCCCGGTTATCAGCCTAGAAATCACCGAAAAATCGTCCCGATTCTTCCGGTTCAATTCCCACTTATTTTTTTACTGAGACCTAACCAATTTGATGTCCCTCAAAAACATTATTTTCATCGGATTACTTGTCTTTGTCCCCATTTCCATTGTCGGTCATTTTCTTGAATGGGGCGCGTTAACGATTTTTTTAACCGCTTGTTTGGGAATTATTCCCTTAGCGGCTTGGATGGGAACCGCCACAGAAGAAATTGCGGTGGTTGTCGGTCCCAATATTGGGGGATTGCTGAATGCCACCTTTGGCAACGCCACTGAATTAATTATCGCCTTGGTTGCCCTGAATGCTGGCTTAATCAATGTCGTCAAAGCCAGCATTACGGGTTCAATTATTAGTAACCTGCTCCTCGTCATGGGGTTTTCCATGCTGCTGGGAGGGCTGCGGTACAAAGAACAAGAATTTCAACCGATTGTCGCCCGGTTAAATGCTTCTGTAATGACTCTAGCGGTGATTGCCATGTTACTGCCCACAGCGGTAGAGTTCACCTCCACCGGCATCCCAGAAAAGACCATGCAACAACTCTCAATCTGGGTGGCAGTCGTCTTAATCCTGGTTTATGTCTTAACCCTGGTGTTTTCCATGAAAACCCATGCCTACCTCTGTGATGTCGGGGAAGCGGAGTTAGAAGGGGAAGAAGGGGAAGCAGGCGAGGGCGGCAAACCGCCCAATGTCTGGCTATGGACGGGGGTGCTCTTAGCCTGTACCCTAATGGTGGCGCTCGAATCAGAATTGTTAGTCGATTCCCTAGAAGAAGCCACTTCTCTGTTAGGATTAACCGCCCTCTTTACTGGAGTAATTGTGGTTCCCATTATTGGCAATGCGGCAGAACACGCTACGGCTGTTACAGTCGCAATGAAGAATAAGATGGACCTCTCCGTATCTGTGGCCCTGGGGTCCAGTTTGCAAATTGCCTTGTTTGTTGCCCCCGTCTTAGTGATTGCCGGTTATATCCTAGATAAACCGATGGATTTAAACTTCAACCCCTTTGAATTGGTGGCGGTTGCTGTATCGGTGGTGATTGCCAATTCGGTCAGTTCTGATGGCCGTTCTGACTGGCTAGAAGGGACTTTGCTCCTAGCAACTTATGTCGTGTTGGGATTAGCATTCTACTTCCATCCGGAGATTGTAGGGATGGGTTAAAAATTTGGCATTGGGTTAAAAGAGTTCGGTAAAATCAAGGTGAGCAATGCTCCCCTTTTTTTTTGGGCTAGATTTTTTGGGGCTAAATCGGTTTGGGGTTGGCGCGTTTGAACTAGCCCTCTCAAGGGGGTAAATTTGATGACGAAAATTCAGGGTTTCTTGGACAGGCGCTTCTCGAAGCGCCTCTACAAGAGGTAAATTTGATGACGAAAATTCAGGGTTTCTTGGACAGGCGCTTCTCGAAGCGCCTCTACAAGAGGTAAATTTGATGACGAAAATTCAGGGTTTCTTGTGGAGTAAATGCTTGCGCCCCTACAAATCAATACACCTTCACAGGGCTAGGGTATTTGAACCCGTTAAAACAGCGATCGCCCGGTTCTATCATTAACAAATGACAAATGACAACTGACAATTGACAATTGTCAGCAATGATGCATCGAAACTTATACCGCAAGACAACTGCCGGGAATCCCACCTATACTACAGATAGTGGTTTTATGAATTTGCGATCGCCTTAAGTAAAGAATCGACCTGACCCGCTCAATCCAGCCCCCAAGCGCTTATGAGCTATTGCATCAACCCCGCCTGTCCTTCCCCCCACAATCCCGATCACCAACTCTTCTGTCTCGGGTGTGGGATGCAATTACTGCTGAACCGTCGCTATCGTCCAGTCAAAGCCCTCAGTTCTGGGGGCTTTAGCGTCATTTATCAGGTAGATGACCAGGGCTTACCCAAAGTGCTCAAAGTCCTCAACCTTACCCAATTTACCACCCTTCAAGCCCAAAAAAAAGCCGTTTCCCTGTTTGAACGAGAAGCGCGGGTCCTCAGTCAACTCCATCGCCCAGGGATTCCCTCCATGGAACCCTCGGCTTATTTTACGATCGCCCTTCCGAACTACAAAACTCCCCTCCACTGTCTCGTCATGGAAAAAATCGAGGGAGTTAACCTCGAAGAATGGCTGAAACAACAACCCACTCCCCTCACCCAATCCCTCGCTTTAAAATGGCTCAAACAATTGGTCTTACTCCTCGAAGAAGTCCATCACCACCAATTTTTCCATCGGGATATTAAACCCAGTAATATCATGCGCCAACCCGATGGCAATTTGGCCTTAATTGACTTTGGAACGGTTCGAGAGGTCACTCATCTGGAACTCTCCCCCCAAAATATCACCCCTGCCGGAACCGTGATCATTTCCCGAGGATATGCGCCACCGGAACAGGAAAAAGGCCATACGGTAGAACAATCTGACTTTTTTGCCTTGGGTCGAACCTTTGTCTATTTGTTAACCCGCCAGCATCCCTTGACCTTTTATGAACCCTATACGGACGAATTTCGCTGGCGGAGTAGTGCGCCTGGGATTTCCGATGAGTTGGCCGAATTCCTCGATCGCCTCATGGCACCCTTACCCTCCCAGCGTCCTAGCAATACCAGAGAAATTTTATCGGAACTCGCCCGGTTAGAGCAAATTCAGAACAGTCACCCCGGGGTTCATCCCGTGCCACCCACCCGGGTAATTGCTTTCCCTGCACCCTCTGCCGTTAAACCCACCGGCCCCGATTTTACCCTCGATCGCACCTTAGTCGGACATCAAGATGGGGTTTGGTCTGTGGCCCTTTCTCCTCGGGGTCATATCCTCGTCACCGGCAGTTGGGATAACACGATTAAAGTCTGGAACGTCGCCACGGGTCAATTATTACGGACTCTCATGGGTCATCAGGAGGCAGTGTGGTCCGTGGCAGTCGCTGCCGATGGTAAAACCCTCGTCTCCGGCAGTTCCGATCAGCAGATTAAAATCTGGAACCTCCGCAAGGGACAATTAATTCATACCCTCACGGGTCATTCTAACTGGGTTGCGGCAGTGGCCCTTTCCCCGGATGGTCAACTCGTCGCCTCTGGCAGTTCGGATAAAACCATTAAAGTCTGGTCCCTCAAAAGTGGAGAATTAATCCATACCCTCCAGGGTCACTGCTATGCGGTGACTTGTATTGCCTTTACTCCCAATGGCAAAACCTTAGTCAGTGGCAGTGGGGACAAAACCCTGAAAATTTGGTCCATGAGGACGGGAGAATGCCTCTCGACTTTCACGGGACATCGCGCATCGGTGACTTGTCTTGCCATTAGTCCCGATGGCAAAACTGGGGTGAGTGGGGATGTCAAGCAGACCCTTTGTGCCTGGGATTTAGAGACGCGGGAGCTCAACTATACCCTCACGGGTCATTCGGGAACGATTTGGTCCGTGGCGATCGCCCCCGATGGTCAACAGTTTGTCAGCAGTTCTCGGGATAAAACCGTTAAAATTTGGAACTTACAAACCGGGGAATTATGCGGCACTCTCATGGGTCATCGCAGTGCGGTTAATGGGGTGGCGATCGCCCGCAGTGGGAAAGTTCTCGTCAGTGCCAGTCATGACAAAACCATCAAAATTTGGCGATCGGCCCATCAACTCTCAAACCTAGCGATCGGTTCCTGAACTTGCTCTGAAGACTTACAGAATCTTCAACCCTAATCTTTAAACCTATAATGTAGAGGCGAGCAAGCGAATCGCCTCTACATTTAGGGTGTGATATTAATTGCGTAAATCCTATAGCTATTTCTTTTTAGGGAGTCCGATTAACCCCTTTAGATAGAGGTCACCTTCGCCCTAAAAACGATAAACTAGGGAAACATTGAAAACTGTA
>CAYUEH010000117.1:0-11269 GCA_964442465.1 uncultured Laspinema sp.
ATATGACAACTGTCCTAGAAACTTGGACTCACCACACGATCGCCGTCAATGGAATCACCCTGCATTACGTCACCCAAGGGGAAGGACCCTTGATGCTAATGCTCCACGGCTTTCCCGAATTTTGGTATTCTTGGCGACATCAAATACCCGAATTTGCTCAAGATTATAAAGTCGTTGCCGTGGATATGCGTGGATACAACGACAGCGATAAACCGCAAGATCCATCAGCATACGGAATTCAAGAATTAATCAAAGATATCGAGGGAATCATTACCGGATTGGGGTATGAAAGCTGTGTCTTAGTCGGTCATGATTGGGGAGGGGCGATCGCCTGGTATTTTGCCTACAGTTATCCCCGGTTAGTGGAAAAACTGATCGTCCTGAATATTCCCCATCCCGCCAAATTTGCCGAAGGACTCCGCAGCAACCCCCAGCAAATCCTCAAAAGTTCATATACCTTTTTATTTCAGCTTCCCGTTGTCCCCGAGTTGCTCTTTCAATTCAATGATTATCAAGCCATTGAAATGGTATTTCAAACCATGGCTGTGAATAAAAATGCCTTTTCCCCGGCTGATATTACCGCCTATAAAAATGCCGCCGCCAAACGGGGTGCGCTCACCGCCATGCTCAACTATTACCGCACCACAATGTGGGAATTAGTCTTTGACAAAGAGTGGAATGTCTTAGAAGTTCCCACTCTGATCATTTGGGGAGAGAATGATACTGCCCTCGGGAAAGAACTCACATACGGAACTGAATCCTACGTTCGCAATTTACAGATTCATTATATTCCCAATTGTAGCCATTGGGTACAACAAGAACAACCGGAACGGGTGAACCAGTATATGCGGGAATTTTTATCCGCAAGCTTGGAAAAATAGCCATTTACCAGAGGGGGAGAACCAGATCCGACGAAAACCGGCCCCATTCCATTCGAGGGCCTATTCGTTACCAACTGCTGCGCTAGATCTAAAGGTTTATCAGACTGTTCAGGGTTAGTTCCCATCACCGCCGCAACGCTTCGGGCTGTCAGATGCAAAGAAGAGAGCTAGATCCGTCGGTAACCTTTGTTGCCTGGGTAACATCCTATGTTGCCTGGGTAACATCCTCAATCCTTGCCCATAGGGTATTAATGTTTGTGCCTGAGTTACTGACTCAGGACTAGGGTTTTTCTTCAGGGCTGACGGAATCGAGATAACGCCCTGATGGACCCAATCAAACAAATTTAGGAAAAGAAAAATGGAAAATATAGCGTTTCTGAAGCGACTGAGGTTCGGTGTTGGAGGCAAAGTTGCCCTTTTGAAGAGGAATTTAGGCACAGCGATTGGATCTGAGACCGAAAAGGGTCCTATTCAATTCCAAGTAGAAGAAGCGATCCGCCAATGGGGTGAACCCTTCCGCGCCTACCTTGAACTTTTTGAAGACCCTAAGAAGGCGATCGACTCTTTTGAAAACTCCTATGCCGGGGAATATGCGGATCCCCACGACTTTGAACGCGACTACCCCGGGGGCCTCCCGGGATGTTGCTTCATCAAATCACCTCACGGGGTGTATGCTTTCCGTAATTTTTTTCAGGGTTCGTAAACAACAACCGGGTGTTCGAGGAAACGATGAAAACCGAAAACAAATGATGCAATCCAAGTTAGTTTTCACAACTCCAGTGTTTTGGGGTTATATCATGTTTGCGCGATCGCCCCCACTGACCTAACCCCCCAACCCCCTTCCCACCTCTCCTAATGCCCTCTTTTAAGAGGAGAGGGAGAATGGGGAAGTATTGGGACTGCCCCTACCGAGGTGTACGTCCGATTTAAAAGGGCATAGGCATCAATTGGAGGGTTCCGAGATTGATATCTTTTGGGGAGAGCGATCGCACCTCAAACAACGCCAACATATCCTTCTTTTGAGGATTGCCACGGCTGGCTCCCGTCAACCCCATTGCAATCACCAACCCACAATATCCCTTGGTTTTCTTACAGCGGCCATCCCACTTTTTACGTGCTGCAACGTGAACCGGGTCATCTTCCATAAACTCCCCAAACAGAAAGAGTTCACCATTTTCAGCTTTTAAAATGCCCAAATCAAAGCGATTACCACCGATGGGGTCTTCACCGGGATTAAAACCAATTCCGGTTACTCCCCCGGCTTCTTTTAAGGTTTCAATCATCGCTTTCGCCTTAGGTCGAGAGGTTTGAATCAAGATAATCGGCAACCCATCGCCGCTGGCATGAACTTGAGCCGATTGATAATAAGAAGCTGAAGCCTCTAGGTCTTTCAAAACTTCCCAAGGAACCACCCCGAGACTGAGAAACGAGTTCGGTGGCACCAAATCATCCCGCAACAAGGGTTCATCATCATCCTCATCATCCTCATCATCCTCGTCATCCCTGGCACTGACACTCATTTCAAACAGTTTGGCCGCTATTTCCGGCATCGTGCTCACCGTCACCGCCACCTCTGCTGGACCTGGGCGATCGCCTCCTTGGGGAACCGGAATTTGATAGCGTTGACTTAAGTTGGGGAACTTCCCACCCGTCAGCTTGCGGCGAACACTGCGGAAGAAACGCGCAAACGCATCCAGGGCCAGAATCGTCAGCAGGGCCTCCTCATCATAGAGAATCGCCCGCATTCCTTCTAACGGATGCAGATTGCCAAAAGTCGGCTTGATCTCGCTGGGAGGAAGGTCCGAGAGGTCGATATCATCATCTTCCTCAGCGCCTTCAAAGGTAATAAATAGGCAATCTTGGGATAAAAAGGCTTCTTCTAACCGTTCCGGGGATTCATTGGCAATCACCCGCTTTCTAAACTGAGTTAGGGATTCCAGGGACCGATATAAGAGAATCCCATAATCCAATCCCAGCATCCCCATGACACAGGCATACAGGGTGCCCATATCCCACCCTTCCAGTTCAATCGAGATAATTTGATGATCCGCCAGACATTCCCAGGGACCCGCCTGCCAGACTTGATAGGCTTTTTCTTCTAAACTCTCCACATATTGCGGGGGTAGCAGGGGCGGTTTGCGATCGACCACATCCTGAAACCCGCGAAACAGTTCATCGATCAGGGGGAGGTCCGGGACATACTCGATGGAAATGCCCAGGTCCTGAAGGACGCCTCGGAGAAAAAACTGGATTTCCCGGTCCTTGACCACGATTTTCTGGGGCCTACCGGGAAGGGCGGGACTGTGAGGGTGTTCCATTGCTCTGAGCAAGGTGCGAACCACCGCTTCGGGACCCGTATCGGGGGAGACCACATCCATTGAGCGGACGATTCCTTGGGACCCATCCACCCACATAATGCAGTCCCCGCCGTTTTCTGGATCATAATCCGATAAAGCCGAGGAGCCTATAGGCAGTGGTTCGGACATCGGACGGCGATCGCCTTCCCAGACCGACGGAATTTGTTGGAGTTGTTGTAAGCGACGAAAGGTAGAGCGGTTTAAACCTGCCATAAACAATTCAGTATAGGGTGTACGCACAGAGGGTTAAAATAGCCAGTTAACAGGTAAGTCAGTGAATCTCAATCAATTTAAAACGAACTCGAATTCCCCCATCCTCTCCCCAAGGACCTCCGTGGAGTCTTGAATAAATCCAACCAGAAACCGGGTCTGTGGATCTAATTTTCTGCTCAACGCTACAGATCCGGTCAAGAAACCCAGTTTCTAACCTCTACTGTACCGACATCCTCAGATAGGGTAAGCGTGAGCAATTCCCCCCTCCCAGTCACGAGATTTATTCCTGATTTCCCTCCCCTGTAAGGGAGCGGTGGGGCGGGGGGCTATGGGGGTTAAGTCCATCTGATGGTTAATTCTATTCACCGACTTACTATCATTGAAAACCATTCAAAACAACAATAAAAACTCCCGAAATGTCTCAATACTCTATAGAAGAAATTGGGTCGGAGTTGTGGAGCAAGTCAGGACTTGGCATCCCCGATCAATTCACACCACCTTGAGAACAGTTCCAAGCTTGTTATGAACAGGCTGATTTGGTCTTCTGTATCCTTGATCATTGCTCCGGTGTGCCATCGGATGGTTATTCTATCCCGAGGTTCCCCTACTGCCGTGCTGCATTCCTCGCTACAATGAACCCAGAAGAGACTAAAGCCCTCTCAGTATAGAACAGCAACACAGACAACACCATAGCTAGAACAGCACAGTTAAAACAGAAATAAGGAGACCCGGAAACCCATGACACAAGCAACACAGCCTCAACAACGCGGAATTATCGTCACTGATTCTGCCATCAAGCACATTAAGTCCCTGCAAAGCCAACAAGGGGGGGAAAACCTTTGTCTGCGAGTTGGCGTGCGCGGGGGTGGCTGCTCAGGGATGTCCTACACGATGGATTTTGAACAGATTGACAATATTCAACCCAGCGATGAAGTCTTCGAGTATGAAGAAGGCTTCAAAGTGGTTTGCGATCCTAAGAGCTTGCTTTATATCTATGGCATGGCCCTTGACTACAGCAATGCCCTGATCGGTGGTGGTTTCCAATTCACCAACCCCAACGCCACTCAAACCTGTGGCTGCGGCAAGTCATTTTCTGCCTAACTGGCACCTCCCATTTTAACTTTTTTTGTAATCCCCACCGTCCCTCCTGATTCTCATAGACTCTAAGCGCCCAGGTCAGCCTTCTGACCTGGGTTTACTATTTTGGGGCTTCTGTCGTCTCTTTGTCAAAGGCAGAATCAACCCCGAACCCAGAAACGACTAAAGTCGTTACTACAAACAAACATCTCCCCCATCTCCCCCATCTCCCCCATCTCCCCTGAATTGAAAAACCGGACAGGCTTTTGGATACAATCGAACAACTGCATGAAAAGAACCGCTTATGACTGAAACCGTTGAATCTCAATTTACCAGTGGCGTGGAACGCTACAAAGCTGGTGAAGGCCCAGACACCCTGATTCCGGTGTTCCGGGATATCTGCGATCGCGCCCCCAAAAATAGTCCCGCTTGGACTTGTTTGGCGTGGCTGTATTTATTGGCCAATAAACCCACTCCCGCCTATAAAGCAGCTCAAAAAGCGGTCAAACTCAATCCCCAAGATGCTCAAGCTCAGGTTAACCTGGCGGTGGCAATGCTCGATAGCGGTCAAAAAGGTGTCCGCACTCATATCGAAATTGTCCAACAACTGATGATGGTTGCCGCAGAATTGCGCGATGAGGTGAAGGAAAATATCGATGAGGGATTGAACCGAAAACCGGATTGGAAGAGTTTACAACGGGTCAAAAACTGGCTGTTTGAATAAGCTGACCCTTTGGACTGAAGTGCTAGAGGCGATCGCACTTTCCTAGACCCTTCATTTAATTTTTAACCTTCAATGCCTGCATGAGAGCCCTCTCCAATCTTCATGCAGGCTTATTTATTTTTACCCCACTCCTCTCGCCGGAGACGACTGAAGTCGTCACTACGAACAAAAGAAGTCGTTTCTTCCCCTCAATAGTTCGTAGTAACAAATTCAGTCGTTTCTTAACCATTGTTTGCACAACTGACTCAAACTTGATGGTGCTTCAGTCCAGTCAGAAATCAACCCTCCCCCACATCCTCCTCAAGGGACCTGGCTTATGTTCCCTCTCTGCCACCTCAAGAACTGTCCACTCCCAACCATTTTAACCGGATATATTTCTCTTCAGAGAGTACATCGTTGTTAACCCTAAACAAACTCTGACTTTTAGGCTAAAGAATCACATAAACTGATTCTTTGAATTTCCCTCTTGAACCTCATTGAGTTTGTCAGCTATTTCTTGAATTTTAGGCAAGTTCAAGAAAATTTTACCGTGCTTCATTTTCTTCAAAATGCCCTAACTTAATCAAGTTGAGACCACTTCACAAGCATTTACCCCCTTTTATCTTATGATTCTTTCTCGTCAATATGCTGATTTGCCATTGACTTGGGATAACAAATCACTAGAAACCCTCCAAAATGACTGTCAATGGCTCGAATCAATTGTTAAAAATTCCGCTCCTTTTTCCGATGGATGGGTGAAAGCCCGAATCGTGCAGCTTGCCTATAACTGCCCAAACTCTCTGGATTTTAACCGGACTAAAACCCGGGGGAAATCTTCCCAGGGAATGACTATGACAATGGCCCAGCTTTTGGCTTATGGTGGCAAAGTTTCGGAAAAAGAAATTGTTGAGGCGTTACAGTGGGAATGTCTGCAATACTGCCAAAATAACCCCGTCGCTGACTTTCCTTGCTTTCGCGAAACCGTGGATGAGAACTATGTGATGGCGACGCTCAATAGCTGGTGCGATCGCCATTTTTCTGAAAATTCGGCGCGTAATTTTGAAATCTATCAAGACCTAGATTATCCTAATGTCTTTTTAGTCATTAGCACCGCTCCTATTTCCCTCTATGTAGACCGTCAATTACCTCCATCGGACCGCTTTCGGGCTTTATTTAATGTCGATGAATTCGCGAAAATTGTGAAAAAAAAAGGTTGCGATCGCCTCACCCTGCGTACCCACGGCTATGCCACCTCTGCCGCCACCTTTTATGATTTATTCATGAAGGAGTCCAATGCCTTAAATCGGGAAGAATCTTCCAAAGATAGCCGATTAAAAGACAATCATTTTTATATCGGCTATCATTGGCCCAGTGAACAACCCTTTACCAGTCCCGGATTATGGAGTGATTTCTCCAAAAATTGGGGCGTTATTTTCAAATTCTCCTTTGTGCTTTCCGGATTTGCTGGCATTATTGGCAGCGGATTGTATGGAATGATCAAATTGCTCGGCCTTCCCCTGTTCAAAGGGTTAGAATTCCTCCCCCTAATTGGTCCAATTTGGAAGTGGATTCAGTTGAGTGCGGTGGGTGTGCAATGGTATTGGGTGGTTCCCCCCCTGTTTATCCTTTGGGTCCTGTTGATGCAGTGTTTGCGGGTGTTGGTTTATCAGCGCGATCGCTACCGGGCGATTCACTATGGTGCACCGGATTTAGCTGAATTTTTTTGGCGCTTAGACCGCGCGTTGAATCCCCTGGCTGAAAAAACAAGCCAAAAACCCAAAACAGAAGTATCCACGCAGGTTTTAGGCTCAATTGAATCCGAAAATCAAGGCTCTGTTTCCCTGCCGAATCCTGCCGTTTCTGGGTCTAACTCAGAGATTGCGGTGAACTTGGTGGGTCACAGTATGGGGGGACTGCTGCTGGTGAATACTTTGCGAATTTTGTCCGATCGCTTTGGCAAGGATGATGGAGATATTGAGGATCCAAATGGGTTAGAGTCCAGCAAGATTGGCGATCGCCTGCGACTGGATAAATTAATTTTGGCCTCCCCAGATATCCCCCTAGAGTTCCTCCGGGAGGGTCGCAACAACTACGTGCGGTCCGCCATGGGTCGTTGCCGTCAAATTTACCTGATGTCCAGCGATCGCGATATTATCCTGCGCTATATGCCGACTCTCGGCAACTGGTTTAGTGAACCCAGTATCGAAATGTCCGCCTATCGTCTGGGGAATGTCTACCTCAAACCCTTAGACGATCGCTACCCCAACGCCAATTACCGCCCTTACATTCGCAATGTCTTGGTCTCCCAAGCAGCAGCGAGTCCCACGTCTGCTTATGACCTATTTGAGCGTTTTAACTATATCGACTGTTCCGAGACTCTGGGCGTAAATGGCATCTTTTGGTCCCTGAAGTCCCATCGCGGGTTGGCGATCGACCTGATCAATACCCTGATGTATGTCCTGAGTCTGACTTATAGTCGTCTCTTCGGCCAACTGGATTTACATGGGGGCTACTTTTTAACCCACACGGCCACTTTCAAGATTTTGAAGTTGCTAATCAGTCTCAATGGCGAGTCTGAAGCAGAAATCGAAGCAGGGATTGAGGAGTTGATTCAAGGCACAAGGATCCGGTTTTTACCCCGTCAACCCTTTTTGACCAAGGATTAATCCGGTATCCGGTATTGAGAGCACCAACCGGCGGGGGATCAATCCCCCGCCTAACAGATCAAGTCGGTTGAAACCGACTGAAAGTCTGATCCAGTGGTTTTTTTAGTCGGTTTTTAACCGACTCGAAGCTCTGAGGCGGGGGATTGATCCCCCGCCGGAGTTGAGACGGGTGCAAGGATCCCAAATAACCCGCACCCCTGAGAGGGAATGCGGGTTATTTCCGTTAAGGGCGTTGTTGACGCAGGATAAACTCAGCGATCGCCAAATCCATTGGGGTGGTCACTTTCAAATTGGTCTCTTCCCCGGGGACAATTTGCACCGGCAAGTCACATTTTTCAAATAATGCTGCATCATCGGTAACCTCCCATCCCAGGGATTTTCCGCGATCGTGGCACTGTTTCAATAAGGCGACTTCAAATCCCTGGGGGGTTTGGGCGGCCCAGAGTTGCTGGCGATCGGGAGTCTGTTCAATGGTTTGGGAGTCCCGGGCGACAATTTTAATGGTGTCTTTGACTGGAATTGCGGCAATTAACCCGGGACAATGGCGCAGGGTCTCGGCACAGCGATCGAACAGGTCCGGGGTTGCCAGACACCTGGCCCCATCATGAATTAACACATGGGTAGCTTCTGGCGGGAGTCCCTGTAACCCGTTGTAAACCGATTCTTGGCGGGTACTGCCGCCTTGGATGAATTGGACAGGTTTACGGGGAGGATTGGCGGCTAAAATTGCTTCAAAGTCGGGCCAGTCTTCCGGTTGACCGATTAACCCAATCCACTGAATTTCGCGGGAGGCATCCGCCGCCTCTAGGGTCCAGGCAATCAAGGGGCGATCGAGCAAGGACAGGAGGAGTTTATTGCGGTTGCTGCCCATTCGTCGCCCCATGCCAGCGGCGGGTATCAATAAATGCACGGTGGTTCCTCTAAAGCGTTTGGTTACAAAAATGGGGTACATCTGAACCCTCATCCCCCAACCCCTTCTCCCCTCATGGGAGAAGGGGAGCCAGATTCAAAGTCCCTCTCCCCCAGGAGAGGGATTTAGGGTGAGGGGAGAGGACTCCAATGCGCCCTCATCCCCCAACCCCTTCTCCCCTCATGGGAGAAGGGGAGCCAGATTCAAAGTCCCTCTCCTGGGGGAGAGGGATTTAGGGTGAGGGGACGAGTGAATAATAATAACTAGAGTAGAGGCGCAGGGGCGATCGCAACGGTTTTTAGGGAATTTCTGGCCAGGGGTTGGGTTGAGGGGAGAAGATTCTGGATCGGATTAGGTCTCTCATCGCTTAGAATGAGTCTGTTTAGTAAGCTCAATCAATTGAGATGCGAATATTGGCCCTTGTCCCCGGCGGAATCGGCGACCAAATTTTATTTTTCCCGACGTTGGATAGCCTGAAACGGTTATATCCCAACGCTTACATAGATGTTGTTGTGGAGCCTCGGTCCAAAGGTGCCTACCGGGTATCCCAGTTTTTTCATGACAAGTCCCTCCATGTGCTGCCGTTTGATTTTAAGGATCGCAACGGGTTGGCGGATTGGGGGAATTTGTTGGGGATCATGCGCGATCGCCAGTATGATGCGGTGATTTCCCTTGGACAGCGTTGGGTGGTGGGGTTATTGCTCTGGTTAACAGGCATCCCCATCCGGATTAGCTACTCGGATTTGGGCAACTCCTGGTTGCTCACCAACCCAGTCCCGCTGAAAACTGAGCAATATGCTGCCGGTATGTACCACGACTTGTTGCAGGGTTTTGGGGTCTCCATGCCTTGTCCGGAACTCTCGGTGACCCTGCTCAAGGAGGATTTACGCTGGTCCGATGAGGAACAGCAAAGATTGGGTGTCAAAGACAGCGGTTACATTCTGATTCATGGGGGGGCTAGTCAACTCTCCCAAATCAAAGGATTGGATAAAATTTATCCCGTTGAAAAATGGCAGCAGATTATCCAGGATTTGCAAACCCGTCAACCTCTGCCAGTGGTCTTGATCCAAGGGCCAGAGGATAAACCCTTATGCGACCAGTTGGTTAGGTTCTGTCCCGGCGTTAAGGTGACTTCCCCCCCAGATGTGGGTAAGTTGGCGGCGACGATCGCTGCTGCGAATTTGATGCTTTGTACGGACAGTGCTCCGATGCATTTGGCGGTGGCGGTACAGACCTATACGATTGCGTTGTTCGGCCCGACAGACCCCGATAAATTGCTCCCCTCGGGCGATCGCTATATCGGCATTCAATCTTCTACGGGCAGAATAGCTGATATTTCACCCGAGAAAGTCCTAGAAAAAGTTTGGGGAGGCTAAACCGAAGATTCGGGATGGGGAATTAACTTCTGGGGAGTTTGAGGGGCTATTACCAACCCAAATGTAGGGTTGATTCGCGAATCAACCCTACATTTAGATTTTTATCTTAAATCATGGGTAAGTCCTGGTGATAAAATTCGGACTCATTAACTTTTAAGTAGTTGGACACAATTAATTACAAAAATCTGGGCTGAAATTCTTGCCTATAGCGACCCTAAATGAATTTGACATAAAGTCCGGCTCCCCTCTCCCCCCCCCTTTCAAAGGGGGGTAGGGGGGATGGAGAGGGGTTGGGGGTGAGGGTCCTCTGTCAAACTGATTTAGACTCGCTATAGTAAAGAATAAGTATTGTAATTAATTCTGTCGGGTTACTTAATTCTTTTGAACTCTCCTTAAAATCTCTGATGAAACCCGCAGTATTCCTGGACCGAGATGGCGTTTTAAACCAAGAAGTTGGATATATTCATCGTGTTGAAGACTTGAATTTGATTCCGGGTGTGGCCGCTGCGGTCCGCCGCTTAAATGACCGCAATCTCTTCTGTTGTCTGGTTTCCAACCAATCGGGTCCCGCGCGAGGATATTACCCAGCTAGTCATGTGGATGCGTTACACCAACGCCTCTGTGACTTATTGGACCAGGAAGCGGGGGCCCGGTTGGATGCGCTTTATTATTGTCCCTATCTGAGTCCTCCGGAAGGGGGGACGGATCCTGAGTTTACCCGGTGGACCACTTGGCGTAAACCCAATACGGGAATGTTAGTGGCGGCAGCGTGGGAACATGATTTAGACCTGAGTCAGAGTTTTATGGTGGGAGATAAGGCAACGGATGTGGATATGGCCCATAATGCTGGTTGTACGGGGATTTTGGTGAAAACGGGCTATGGCGATCGCGTGTTGGGGGGGAAATACCAACATCACACCCATCCGGATTTCATCGCCTCAGATTTAGCCGAGGCGGTGGATTGGATGACTCAGCAGTTAAAGTAGGGTGGGCAATGCCCACCCTACAATTACTATTTTATTTTTTGGAGTTTCCTAATAGGCCCCCTCTTTGGCAAACACCACCTTCACCGTCTGGAATAAAATC
>CAYUEH010000118.1:0-3360 GCA_964442465.1 uncultured Laspinema sp.
AACCGGGGCCAAATCTCAATTATTGTGCCGGTTTTGAATGAAGAGGCGCGGATTGGGTCTACTTTAGAGGCAGTGGGTGGACTCTCGGATGTAGAAATTATTGTTGTGGATGGCGGTTCGCGCGATCGCACCCGGGAGATTGCGGCATCTTATGGGGTGACTGTTGTCCGTAGTGAATCGGGGAGATGGCGACAAATGAATCTGGGTGCTGCTCAGGCAAGCGGCGAAATTCTGCTATTTTTACATGGGGATACTCGGTTGGGGTCCGGATTTGAGACAGAGATTCGGCGCATTTTGGAGTCACCGGATGTCGTGGGGGGAGCGTTTGAATTGAGGATTGAGGGGCCAGGACCCGGGTTCCGGATGATTGAATGGGGGGTGAAGTGGCGATCGCGCTGGGGGCAGATGCCTTATGGGGACCAGGGAATTTTTGTGCGCGCTGCCACCTTTTGGGAACTGGGAGGATTTGCCGAAATGGGGATCATGGAGGATTTTGAATTTGTGGGGCGCTTGAAACGGCGTGGAAGACTGGCGATCGCCCCGACCCCCGCCTTCACCAGTGCCAGACGATGGCAGAAATTGGGCATTCTCCGAACGACTGGGATCAATCAACTGATGATTCTGGGATACTATTTGGGGATTTCACCCTCCCGTTTAGCCCATTGGTATCGGAGGCAGCAGTAAAATAGGGACAGATCAGGTTGAGCCTGTGGTCTGTCCTGGGTCAACTCCCCCAATCCATCCTCCTATCCCACCATCGTTCAACCGAACCTCAATCTCTTGGGGTGGCTATTACCCCCTGCCAAAAACGAGAATAAATTTTGGGTAAAGTTTATCCACTTGAGGTTAAAATTCTTGGGATTTAAGTTTACACTTAAATCGGAGGATTCAATCAATCACCCTTGAACTGTGTAGCCTTCCGTGAAACTCATTTGAGGAATCGCAAAACCTGGCCTATTAATAGTATGCTATGGCAATCAGGACGAGGCGATTCAAAGGAGAAGTTCACGGGTTAAGACTGAATCACCATAACCATTCCACTGCTTTCAGGGGAATCGCTGAACCGAGGTCCCCTTGTCCCTACACCGGAAATTCAGTCAACCTACTCCGGGGTGAAAATACATCAGTAAACGAGTGGAAATGGGAGAGAAAACATTCCCTGATTTGGGGGGATATATCGAGAAAATTATAGGAGAATCATGAATCAAGAGTCTGTGGCTTCAATGTCTCTAAAAGTAATCGGGGTGATTTTAATTGTATCATCACTGGTGGATTATGTACTGTTAGCCATTCCCTTTCAGCCCGGGTCGAGAGAATGGCAAATTGCTTATGCAGCCCAAGTGGTAGAACGAGGAATTATTCCTTTAGTAGGGATAGCTTTTTTAGTAACTGGGTCTTGGATGGATCGGGCTGAAGGGGGTGGTGTCGCTAAACGCAACCCGTTCCAAGATTTGAGATTTTGGGCTTTTGTGTTGTCTACAATTCTGGGGGTGGTATTTTTAGTCATATTTCCCCTGCATTTAAATAACGTGCGTCTGCAACGCTCGGATGCTTTGCAGCAGATCCGAGAACAGGCGAGCCAGACCGAAAATCAAGTTTTAAGCCAACTGGCTAATGAGAATGTGGAGAGCGAAATTCAACAACGCCGGGGCGCGATCGGGGAACAAATTCGGCAATTGATATCAAACCCAGACCAACTGGCAGAAGCGTTAGAAAGTCCTGACGTGCCGCAACAAGAGAAGGAATTACTGGAACAATTTCAGCAGAATCCCCAAGCCTTGGATCAGTTTCTCAACCAACAATTTAGTTCGGATAATCTGCGGACTCAACAAATCACCCAGATTCGCTCTCGTCAGCAAGAACTGGAAAACCAGACCAAAACGCGATTGACCAAGTTAGCCGCGCAAACTGGGATTAGCAGTTTGTTGTTATCTGTGGCTTATAGCATTATTGGCTGGAGCGGGTTAAAAAGTATGGGGAGCGTCGGGGGAGGACGGCGTAAATCGATGGGTCGTTAGTAGCGCAAATTAGCGATCGCCACTCAGGCATCAACCAGGGAGATCCAGTCCAGTAAGCAAGTCAGATTGCTCTCAATTGGATTCAAGTCTCAGTCTTGATCGTTTGGAGAGGTTGCCCTCGTTCCCATCGTCTCGGTTGAGTTACGATGAGGGCGAAATGGGTGCGTCAGGGCGCTCACCCGGTGCAACCCTTCTGCTCTGAAAGGGTGTGGTGCTTCAACGAACTGGCCGATATCGGCGTCGCACAGAAGTTTTGATCGCCGATCGCAACAACTATTCACAATTCAGCCGATTATTGGCAATTGCCCCCCATGTTCTCGATTTATATCCTGACCCATAACGAACAAATTGATATTGCTGCTTGCATCGAATCCGCCATGGTGAGTGATGAGATTATCGTGGTGGACTCGATGTCAAGCGATCGCACCGTGGAGATTGCTCGTCAGTATCCCGTACAGGTGGTCCAGCATCCCTTTGAAAGTCACGGCAAACAACGGACTTGGATGCTGCAAGAGATTCCCACCCAGCATGAATGGGTTTACATCCTGGAAGCGGATGAACGCATGACTCCCGAACTCTTTCAGGAATGTCTCGATGCGATCGCCAACCCCGGCGAGCTCATCGGCTACTATGTCGCCGAGCGGGTCATGTTTATGAACCACTGGATTCGCTATAGTACCCAGTACCCCCGCTATCAACTGCGCCTATTCCGCAAGGACAAGGTATGGTTCACGGATTATGGACATACGGAACGGGAAGTTTGTGACGGTCCCACCGGATTTCTCAAAGAAACCTATCCCCACTACACCAGTAGCAAAGGATTGAGTCGCTGGTTGGATAAACATAACCGCTACTCCAGTGATGAAGCTCAAGAAACCCTGCGCCAACTGCAAAAAGGAGAAGTCTCCTGGAATAATCTCTTCTTTGGGCGATCGGAAGTGGAAAAACGCAGAGCACTCAAAGATCTCTCCCTACGCCTCCCCTTTCGTCCCCTGTTGCGCTTTATTTATATGTACTTTATGCTCGGGGGCATCCTCGATGGATCTGCCGGGTTTGCTTGGTGTACCTTACAGGCATTTTATGAATATCTGATCTTGCTCAAAGTGTGGGAACTCCAAAATATGCCCACGCCTCAGTTAGACCCCCAACCCACCAGCAATGCCACCCCATCCCAATCCTCCTAATTCTTAGGGTGGCGGTGCGCTCACGACAACCGGCAGAGATTAGAACCCCTGCCGGTTTGTTGATCGGACTCCAGTAGCATTGTAGGGTGGGCACTGCCCACCTTTGGGTGTTGGTGGGCAGTGCCCACCCTACAATTGCTCTCAGGTCAACCATCCAG
>CAYUEH010000118.1:3460-4897 GCA_964442465.1 uncultured Laspinema sp.
AAAATGATACCGTTTGTTGATAATCAAGCAGTTAAAAGTGGCGATCGCGTAATGTTTCCAAACCAAAGGAGAGTGGGTAAGCTGTGATCCAACGCCTTAAACAAGACTTAAAAAATGACCTGATTGCTGGACTGTTGGTCATCATTCCTCTAGCAACCACCATCTGGCTGACGATTACCATAGCTCGATGGGTGATCGATTTCCTGACCAGTATTCCCAAGCAGCTTAATCCCTTTGACAACCTCCACCCGATTTTAGTCAACCTGATTAACCTAGGCGTCGGGTTGGCGGTTCCCCTCCTGAGTATTCTGCTGATTGGGTTGATGGCACGCAACATCGCCGGACGATGGTTGCTTGACTTGGGGGAACGAGTGCTGCAAGCCATTCCTCTAGCGGGTTCAGTTTATAAAACCCTCAAGCAGATTTTAGAAACCGTCCTCAAAGATTCCAATGGGAAATTTCGACGGGTGATTTTAGTCGAGTATCCGCGCAAAGGAATCTGGGCGATCGCCTTCGTAACAGGCGGGGTCGCCGCCGAAATTCAATCCCACTTATCCGGGGGACTGGTCAGTATTTTTATTCCCACCACCCCTAACCCGACCAGTGGATGGTATGCTGTCGTTTCTGAAGAAGAAGTGATCAACCTCTCCATGTCCGTGGAAGAGGCATTTAAAGTCATCGTCTCCGGTGGCATTGTCAGCCCGCCCATGACTGGACCCTTGCCCCTGCCTCCATCGAGCGATCGCAAGCTACAGGAACTCAGACCTGAGGTCAAACGCCAGACTCTCGTTTCTGAAGAAGAAAAAGAATATATCTAAACCCACCCAAGTTAACTCCTCGCCTTATGAAAGCTCAAAGAGTCGCTCGTGAACTCGCCCTGCTGAGTATGAGTCAGCTGAGTTCCAACCTAGAAAAACTCAGCGCTCAACAACTCTCCGATCTAGTCCTCGCTGCGGTTCGCACCCTCACCAATGAAGTCCACGATATCCTCGAAACTGCTGCGGCAGAACTCAAACGCAGCAACGATCGCCTCCTAGGCAGCGAAATTCAAGCCACCACGGTGCAAAGTTCTCGCACAATGGTCTACGAAGCCGTAGAACTCACCCAAACTGCCATTAACCGTGTGGCAATGGCAATGGAATTGCCGGAATTTCTGCAACTGACCAACCAAAAAGAAGTTAAGGCGTACACCCTAGAAACTCTAACTCTGGTCAACGCTCATCGCGAAGAAATTGATGCCATCCTCCAACAGGCGATCGTTAATTGGCAACTGAATCGAATTGCTCGCATCGATCGCGATATCCTGCGAATTGCCGTGGCTGAAATGCGCTATCTCGGTCTCCAAGAACGCATCGCCATCAATGAAGCGGTAGAATTAGCCAAACGCTATAGCGGTGAAGATGGCTATCGCTTTGTCAATGGCGTTTTGCGTCGGGT
>CAYUEH010000118.1:4997-11170 GCA_964442465.1 uncultured Laspinema sp.
GCCGTTCCAGAGGAGGTTATAGAACCGGCAGCGGCCTTAGCTATCGAAACCTCAGAACAGACGGAAACTTCAGAACCGGAGGTTCCAGCACCGGCTCCGGTGTCATTCCTGGCACGGGCGGAGGCGGAACGACAGGCGAGAATGCAGCGGTTAGAGGAAACGGCTGTGGAGGCCCCGGTAGAGGAAGACTTCAGACGGACCCCGACCCCGGGACAACCGGAGATTGAAGGGACAGAAATTCCGGGATTGGCGTTTGATGAGGGCTTTTTGTGGTCAGCGGAAGTGCTGGCGGCCCAAGGACGCCGTCCGGATCAGGTTTCTATTGAAGAAATTACCTGGTTGCAGAAGTTACGCCAGGGGTTGGATAGAACTCGTCGGAGTTTAATTAACCAACTGCGGGCGATCGTGGGACAGGGGCCGCTGAATAAAGCAGCGGTGATGGAAATTGAAACGGCCCTGTTGCAGGCGGATGTGGGGGTGGAGGCGACGGACTTGATTATTGAGGCCCTCCAGCAGAAGTTAAAAGAAGAGGCCCTGCCCCCAGCAGAGGCGATCGCCTACCTGAAAAAAATCCTCCGGGAAATGCTCGATCGCCCCTTTCAGGAAAAATACAATACCAACTTTGTCCCCGAGAAAGATACCCTGAATATTTGGGTGATTGCCGGAGTCAATGGGGCCGGTAAAACCACCACCATCGGTAAAATTGCCCACCTGTCCAAACAATCCGGTTATAAAACCCTAATTGCCGCCGCAGATACCTTCCGCGCTGCTGCAGTGGAGCAAGTCAAGGTGTGGGGGAATCGCGCCGATGTGGAAGTGATTGCCAACCCGGTGAAAAATTCCGACCCCGCAGCGGTAGTATTTGATGGGATTTCAGCCGCAATGGCCCGGGGTACAGAACTGCTACTGGTGGATACTGCCGGACGGTTGCAGAATAAAAAGAATCTGATGGACGAATTGGCAAAGATCCGTAGAATCGTGGATAGAAAAGCACCGGATGCAGTGGTAGAATCACTGCTGGTTTTGGATGCAACCTTGGGACAAAACGGCCTCCGTCAAGCTCAAGTGTTTTCCGAAGCGATTAATTTGAGTGGAGTCATCTTGACAAAATTGGATGGAACTGCTAAAGGTGGCATAGCCTTGGCGATCGTGCAGCAGATGGGATTACCCATCCGCTTTATCGGTGCCGGTGAAGGAATCGAAGACCTGCGCCCCTTTTCCAGCTACGAGTTTGTCGAAGCGTTGATTGGTGGCTAGTATCCAGAGCGAGAATAGAGACGTTAGACCTTCAGACTCAAGGGGCCCCAAGTCATCAGACTGAGGCTGTGAACCCAGGGAAATCCCGGCAGGTGATGATGCCCGCCGGGTCGAGTCTGGCTTTTGAGGAATGGATTAGAACAAATCAAACCAATCAGCGATCGCTTCTTTGAGGAATCGAGGTGGGAAAACCCCCCCCATCAGTGGATTGGCAGAGCTTATAAATAGCGCTATCATAAATCCACTTTAATGCGATGTCTGTAGAAATCTGGATTGATGGGTCGAGCAGTCGGCTCAGGGTTGAGGAATCATCACACTGAAGCCACCTGCTGGATAGAAAATCAGCCCACCCCCGCGATCCGCATCGGAACTCGTGTGAGTTTTTTTTATAAACCACTCAATAAACTGGGGAAACTGCCCCAGATGCCAAACCCTCTTTAATTCCTACTTTTAGCCTCGAATATGATCGGGCAACTGATTTGAACTCGGTTGCATAAGAGTTAATTGAGAACCGCTTTAAAATACTCAGCCCTTAAACAATTCATAAGGGCGATCGCCAAACCCAACTGGCAGCCATTCTTTAACACCAAACTCTGTGGTGTGGGGTAATCTCTACCCCCCAACAAAAGATATAATCACTCCCGCTGGAGCGAGCTTGACTCTCATGACTTCTTTGCCTCTCCCTCGACAGCCCTTTCAGCCAGATGTACCCGATAACGGTAGCGCATCCGCAGACGTCACCCCCGTCTTTGCCCTCAAAGAACTGGTGGCGCGTTTGCATCGGGAACAAAAGAAAGTCCAAGATTTGCTGTCATCCTTGGGATTTGCCCTCCGCAGCTTCAATAATTTGAATCAGTTCTTGGAGTTGATTCCCCTGGTGGCGAGTCGGGTCACCGATGCAGATGGGGGAGCATTGCTCCTGTTTAAACCCAATGGTCAAGTGAGGTTACAGCAACTTCACTGCCAAGATGGTCACGAATGCCATGATATTCGCCAAGCGTTAGAAAACCTGACTCGTCAAATCATGGATGATTCTAACCGGGAGACCTCTAGTCTGCCCCCCTCGGCGTTAGATTATCAAGTCACCCCCTACCTGGGATCAGACGTACAGTTATTTGGCACCGCGATTTTAGTTAAAAATACGGAACGGGGTCGGCTGTATGTGTTCAGTCGAGACCCGGATTATACTTGGACTCCCACGCGCCAGAAGTTAGTTCGGTTAGTGGCGGATCAAACCGCTGTGGCGATCGAAAATGACGAGCTGACCGTAGAACTACGGAAGAAGGAACGACTGGACCGAGAATTAGAAATCGGCGCAGAAATCCAACTGCGACTCCTGCCGCGCCAATGTCCGACAATTAACGGGATTGAGTTGGCTGCCAGTTGTGAAACTGCTAGTCGGGTGGGGGGAGACTACTATGATTTTATTCCCACAACCCACGACTTTGCCCAATCTAAAAATCAGGGCGGAAAACCGAATGCACGCTGGAGCATCGTTATTGGCGATGTGATGGGGAAAGGAGTACCTGCCGGGTTGATTATGACCATGACCCGAGGAATGTTACGCGCCGAGGTCCTCAACGGTCATTCCCCCTCACGCATCCTTCAGCATTTGAACCGGGTAATGTATGCGGATTTAGAGAATTCTCATCGGTTTGTCACCTTGTTTTATTCGGAGTATGACCCGGAAACTCGGATTTTGTCCTATAGCAATGCGGCACATAATCCCCCGTTATTGTGGCAGGCATCTACAAGGACGATTCAGCGGTTAGATACGTTGGGGATGTTGATTGGATTAGACCCGGATACTCAGTATCAAGAAGCACAGATTCAGCTTGCGCCTGGAGATACGCTGATTTATTACACCGACGGGTTTACCGATGCCAGTAACCAAGTGGGCGATCGCTTTGATGAGGAAAACTTGACAGCAGCTTTGGAATGGGCTTGTCAACATTATCAAAAGCCCCAAGGGATTTTAGAACACCTATTCGAGCGGGTCGGCCATTTTATCGGTCCCGATACTCAAAATAATGATGATATGACTCTGATTGTTATGCAAGTCAAGGGGGATGAGGATAGCTCAAAAACTGGGTCTAAGGAGGGGGTCGGGGGTTAAAATCTCGTTGATCTGTAGGGGCGATCGCCCTCGCGCCCCTACAGGCGGGGAAGTTATCCCCCGCCGGGTGTTGCCAGTTTAGGGAAGAATTGCGATCGGGTCGTTTACAGGATGAACTTGATCCGGCATACTGCAAACAGCCCTCTTCCTCCCCGGTTACGGGTGTTAAAAACTCATGACAATATGTTTTTCTAGCCTTCACGAATTAATCGCTCAATTGGCTATTTCTTCCAACAGCGGGGAAGTCCTCTCCCCGTTGATGGGGGAGTCTTTCCGGCAGGCGATCGTCCTCGCGCAACAAGTTAGCGACCCGGATATTATGGGTCGGATTAAAAATGCCTGGGATAACTTTGTTGAAACTGGACAAATTTGGGCCTTAATCATTGGTATGGTTCTGGGTTATCTATTTCGGGGATTTCGAGGCGGTTAAAGTCACCCACGGGTCATTTATCCTGAGTCCGTCAATCACCCATGACATAAGACAAATGACAAATGACAAATGACAAATGACAAATGATATTTTGTTTGAGCCAGTAAGAAAGCAGTGAATTGAGCATGACAGAACAAAAAACTTGGAGTCAACGATTTGAAGGTGCATTACATCCGGCGATCGCCCGCTTCAATGCCAGTATCGGGTTTGATATTCAACTGATTGAGTACGACTTGACCGGATCAATGGCCCATGCAAAAATGCTAGGCAAAACCGGCATTATCTCCCTGGATGAAGCGGACAAGCTGATGAAGGGCCTCGAACAAATTCGCCAAGAATATCGCCAAGGGTTATTTAAACCCGGAGTCGATGCCGAAGATGTCCATTTTGCCGTGGAACGTCGCTTGACGGAGTTGGTGGGAGATGTGGGGAAAAAACTCCATACCGCGCGATCGCGCAACGATCAAGTGGGCACCGATACCCGACTCTATCTCCGGGACCAAATCCAGCAAATTCGGCAACAGATTCGCGACTTTCAAAGTGTTTTGCTGGAACTAGCCGATCGCCATGTGGAAACCTTAATCCCCGGTTATACCCACCTACAACGCGCCCAACCGATTAGTTTAGCCCATCACCTCTTGGCCTATTTTGAAATGGCCCAGCGCGACTGGGAACGGTTAGGAGAGATTTATCAGCGTGTGGATATGTGCCCGTTAGGGGCCGGTGCTTTAGCGGGAACAACGTTTCCCATCGATCGCCACTTCACCGCCCAAGAACTGGGGTTTAGCCGACCCTATAATAACAGTTTAGATGCGGTGAGCGATCGCGACTTTGCGATCGAGTTTCTCTGTGCCTCTAGTCTGATTTTAGTGCATTTGAGTCGCTTATCTGAAGAAGTCATCCTCTGGGCATCGCAAGAATTTAGCTTCATCACCCTAACCGATAGCTGTGCCACGGGTTCCAGCATTATGCCGCAAAAGAAAAACCCCGATGTTCCTGAATTGGTTCGCGGTAAAACAGGTCGAGTTTTTGGGCATTTACAAGGAATGTTAGTGCTGATGAAAGGCTTACCTTTAGCCTACAATAAAGACCTGCAAGAAGATAAAGAAGGTCTATTTGATGCCGTCAAAACCGTCAAAGGTTGCCTAGAAGCGATGACCATTTTAATGAGTGAAGGCATCCAATTTCGCGAACAACGCCTTGCAGAAGCTGTTGCTGAAGACTTCTCTAATGCCACCGATGTGGCTGATTATTTAGCCGCTAAAGGCGTTCCTTTTCGAGAAGCCTATAATTTGGTCGGAAAAGTCGTTAAAACCTCTCTATCAGCGGGGAAATTGTTAAAAGATTTAACCCTAGAGGAATGGAAAGCATTGCATCCCGCCTTTGAGACGGATATTTATGCAGCGATCGCCCCCAAACAAGTCGTCTCCGCCCGCAATAGCTACGGGGGCACCGGATTTGAACAAGTGAGACACGCTCTAACTGAGGCTAAGATTCGGTTTAAACAAGTGTAACTGAGATCTTGCACCCGTGGCAAAACCCGGCGGGGGATTTATCCCCCGCCTAATAGCTAAAGTTGAAACTGAGATCTTGCACCATTCTCAACACCGGCGGGGGTTTTAACCCCCGCCTAATAGCTAAAGTCGTCTAAAGACGACTGCAAGCAAGTCTTATACCGTGGTGTTTTCAGTCGGTTTCAACCGACGTAGTGGCGCTTCGCGAAGCGCCACTACCGGCGGGGGTTTTAACCCCCGCCGGGTGTTGCTGTAGATGAAATAAAAAATAATTAACCGGATAAAGATTTTTCCGACTTCCAATAATGCTGTTGATACGCTGCCACTAAAACATCTTTTCGGCCCTTTTCCTTAAAATAACGAGCCGCATAATCCTTCTGTTTGGCCGTCCCGTTAAATAAGTAATGCTTAATGCGCTCTTGTCCTTCAGAAGTTTGGACTAAACTGAGAGATTTGTCAACCAACTTACCCATTTTACTTCCCTCCACCTGTTCCAAAGTTTGCATCATCGTATCAACCTGATCAACATTGGCCGGAGGTTCAGTTTCGACAACGCGATTGACCAAAGTATGATGAGAATTGTAAAACCGTAAAGCGTGTTGCACCCGAGTTTCCGTGCGGTTTTCCAAGAGTAAATAGGCCGCATGACGCACCTTACAAGAGCGATCGCGCAATGCCTCAATCACTAAATCTAACCCATCAATTCCATACCGCAGCGCTTCGGACAGGGCAGTAATACGATATTCTACCACCGGAGAAGCCAAACGCATTTTCACTCCATCTAACCCCCCCAAAACCATAGCGCCTATGGGGGCCGGGTGTTGTCCCCCCAAAACGGCATCATCAGGTTGAGGTT
>CAYUEH010000119.1:0-1145 GCA_964442465.1 uncultured Laspinema sp.
GTCTGCGGCTATGTTTATAATCCCGAGATGGGAGACCCGGACTCGGGTATCCCACCGGGTACTGCATTTGAAGACATCCCTGATGATTGGGTTTGTCCGGTTTGTGGGGTATCTAAAGAGGATTTTGAACTCGCTTAACCGTTACTTAATGCCAGTTGGTTCGCGTTCATGAAAAAACTTTTAATTACCGGATCGAGCGGATTTTTGGGCTGGAACCTCTGTCAAATAGCTCAAGCGGAGTGGCAGGTTTTTGGGACTTATTACGCTCATGAAATGACTATTCCCGGTTGTCAGTTGATGCCAGTGGATGTGACGAATTTTCCAGCCCTGAAATCTCTGTTTCATGACATTCGTCCCGATGCGGTGATTCATGCGGCAGCTCAATCTCAGCCGAATGTTTGTCAAACCTATCCCGAGGAATCGTATAAAATTAATGTGACGGCTGCAAGGGATGTGGCGGGATTATGTGGAGATGCTGAAATTCCCTGTGTTTTTACTTCTACGGATTTAGTGTTTGATGGGTTAAATCCGCCTTATGCTGAAACCGATGCAGTTGGTCCGGTGAGTCGGTATGGGGAACAAAAGGTGCAGGCGGAGGGGGAAATGGGCGATCGCAATCCGCAAACGATTGTCTGTCGAATGCCGCTGATGTTTGGGGAGGGGGGACCCGCTGCCCAGAGTTTCCTCCAGCCGATGTTACACACCTTGCGATCGGGACAAGAATTAGCCTTGTTTACCGATGAATTTCGGACGCCGGTGAGTGGAAAAACTGCGGCCCAAGGGTTATTATTCGCCTTAAAACAGAATGAGAAATTGCTGCATTTAGGGGGAAGAGAGCGGGTTTCGAGATATGATTTTTTTGAGCAAGTGATTGAGGTATTGGAGGTTAAGCAGGGACGGATTAAACAATGTCGGCAGCAAGATGTAAAAATGTCGGCACCGAGACCCCCGGATGTGTCTTTGGATAGTTCTAAAGCCTTTAGGTTGGGCTATAATCCGTTATCGTTGCGCTCACAGTTAGCTGAGTTATTGGGACGGGTTTGAGGGGTTTGATTTGGGTTGAAGGATAGGACAAGCAATTGTAGGGTGGGCACTGCCCACCTGAATTACGGTGGGCAGTGCCCACCCTACAATTGAACTGAGTT
>CAYUEH010000119.1:1245-9180 GCA_964442465.1 uncultured Laspinema sp.
ATTGGGGAAGAAACCCGGTTTCTGAGTTTTTTCTGAGTTTGTGGAAAAAGAGGACAGACTGTGGGACAATAGCAGTTTTGAAGGGAAAGGCAAGGATTTAAGGTAGTGAACGATCGCCCGGTGAAAGTGGTAGTAATTGGTGGGGGTGCAGCGGGGTTTTTTGGGGCCATTAATTGCGCTCAAAACCATGCTCAGACTGAGGTGACACTGTTAGAAGCGGGACGGCAACCCCTGGCGAAGGTAAAAATTTCCGGGGGGGGACGATGCAATGTGACCCATGCTTGTTTTGATCCGGGGATGTTAGTCACCCATTATCCCCGAGGGGGTAAGGCGTTGCGGGGGGCATTTTCTCGGTTTCAGGTGCAGGATACGGTGAACTGGTTTGAAAGTCGCGGGGTGAGGCTGAAAACTGAGGAAGATGGGCGGATGTTCCCGACGACGGATGATTCGGAGACGATTATTCACTGTTTAATGCAGCAGGTGCGAGAATCGGGGGTGAGACTGCGGACGGGGGTTTCGGTGGTGGATGTGCGTCGTCTGTCTCCCGATGAAGGTGAGAATAATGGGGGATTTGAGATTGTTTTGAAGTCTGGGGAAACCTTGATTGGCGATCGCCTGCTGTTGGCAACGGGTAGCAGTCCCCTGGGATACAAAATTGCCCAATCCCTGGGACATAAGATAGAACCGCCGGTTCCCTCCCTGTTTACTTTTAATATTAAAGACCCCCGTTTGCAGGATTTAGCTGGCGTTGCCGTGAAAATGGCGCGAGTCCAATTCCGGGATGCGAAATTGACCCAAACCGGACCCGTTCTGATTACTCATTGGGGTCTGAGTGGTCCGGCGATTCTCAAACTTTCGGCATGGGGGGCGAGGTATTTATATAATCACAAGTATCGGGCGACTCTAACGATTGATTGGTTACCGCAGTATAATCCGGAACTGTTGAAAGAACAGTTACAGGCGGTGAAATCTCAGTTACCACGCAAGGCAGTGGCGACGAGTTGTCCGTTTCCGATTCCTCGCCGGTTGTGGGAGAGGTTGTTAGCATCCAGGGGAATTAATATGGAAACGCGCTGGGCGGAAATTTCTAAAAAAGCGATTAATCAGGTGGTGGAAGAATTGATCCGAGGGGAGTATCAAATTCAGGGGAAAGGGGTGTTTAAGGATGAATTTGTCACTTGTGGGGGGGTTTCTCTGAAAGAGGTGAATTTTAAGACGATGGAGAGTCGTTGTTGTCCGGGGTTATATTTTGCGGGGGAGGTGTTGGATATTGATGGGGTGACGGGAGGGTTTAATTTTCAAAGTGCTTGGACGACGAGTTGGTTGGCGGCGCAGTCGTTGGGGAGTTGAACCACGGATTGCACTGATTTTCACGGAGATGGATTTTTAGGGAGGTTTTGGGGATGAGGGAAGAGACGGATCTGTTTGTGTTTTTGGAGATTTTTTCTCGGGAGGGGGGGATTCAATCTTATGTGAAGGATATTTTGAGGGGGTATGGGGATTGGGCGTCTGGTGAGGGGAGGGTGGCCCCGGTGTTGTTGTTGCGGGATGGTCCGGATTGTGAGAATCCGTTGGAGGGGTATCCGGGGTTGCGATTTGAGTATTTAAAGTCTTCGCCGCCGATGTGGGGACGGGTGAAGTTGGCGGGGGTGTTGGCAAATCGGCTGGTTTGGCACCGTCCGAGGCGGGTGTTTTGTGGTCATATTAATTTGGTGCCGTTGGTACAGGTACTCTGTCAACCGTTGGGGATTCCTTATACGGTGTTGACTTATGGGAAGGAGGTGTGGTCACCGCTGCCGAATCTGGCACAAAGGGGGTTACAAGGGGCGAGTTGCCTATGGACGATTAGCCGATACAGTCGCGATCGCGCTTGTGAGGCGAATGGATTAGAACCCACTCGCTTTGAGTTACTGCCTTGTGCGGTGGATGAGCAACAGTTTACTCCGGGTCCTAAACCGCCGGAGTTGATTGAACGCTATGGGTTAGGGGGTTGTAAGGTGTTGATGACGGTGGCGCGCTTGTGGTCTGGGGATATCTATAAGGGGGTGGATGTGACGATTCGAGCATTACCGACGATAGCACAAGCCGAGCCGGATGTCAAGTATTTGGTGATTGGGCGGGGGGACGATCGGCGGAGATTGCAGGGATTGGCGCAGGAGTTGGGGGTGAGCGATCGCGTGGTGTTTGCGGGGTTTGTGCCGACGGAGGAGTTAGCCCTCCATTATCGAGTGGCGGATGCCTATATTATGCCCTCTCAGGAGGGATTTGGCATTGTGTACCTGGAGGCAATGGCTTGTGGAAAACCTGTGTTGTCTGGGGATGCGGATGGGTCAGCGGATCCGTTGCAGGATGGCAAATTGGGGTGGCAGGTGCCCCATCGGGACCCCCAGGCGGTGGCGGCTGCCTGTATTGAAATTTTGCGGGGAGAGGACCGACGCTGTGATGGGGACTGGTTGCGCCAGGAAACGATCGCCGGGTTTGGTACGGATGCCTTTACTCTTCGGGTCAAACAACTGATAGAGTTTACTGAGTAGGATAGAGGTATTGGCGATTTTCTGTGGGAGTCAATTTGTGAATCAAAACAGTTATAAATCCTTGCTGATGAACCTATCGGACCTGAGTCGGTGGTTGATGCCGGTATTTATCGTATGGGTGTTGATTTCGATTGGGTTGGGATGGGTCGTGAAATCGATTTTAATCTTAATTGTGGCCGTTACCCTGCTGCCGGTGGTGGCTTTTTTTGGCTTGCGGTGGTGGTTGAGTCGGAACCTGATTGTGGATCAGTGTCCGGTGTGCAGTTATGAACTGACGGGACTGAATCAGACTCAATTTCAATGTCCCAGTTGTGGGGAACCGCTGATGGGAGAAGGGGATCATTTCGTGCGGTTGACCCCTCCTGGGACCATTGATATTGATGCAGTCGAGGTATCGGCGAAGGTGATTGAGGAATCGAAGTGAAGGATGGGATGGGGGTGGAGAGAGGGGAATTGGGTGATTCCCCTCAAGGGCGATCGCGTTAAGTTGGGATGGCATTTAGGGTTTAGCCTCCCATTGGGGTCCCGTTGGGGTACTCCGCAACCGCCAGGTGCCTAGGTGGGGTTCTTTGACTTCTAAGACACCACGATTTAGGGGTTGCCGAACATAAGGACTTTCTAATACTGGCCAATTTTCCAGTTGACGGGGTTGACCATTGATGGTGGCGATCGCGATCGCACCTTGGCGTTGGTAGGTCATGGTCAGATCGTCCCCGGCCAGACTTTTATATTCTAATCTGCCGTTGGTTTCCCAAGCATCATCTCTCACCTCAGTTTGTTCCAATGCGCGAATTAAACTATCGAAGGTGGGATAATCCGCCACCCGGGCGACATCAACGATCCAGGCGGTTTGACTACCGATCGCCCCTAAGGCTTGATAGGCGGCGTGTTTCTCAGAAACCGGGATTTTTAAGACAATCTCATCTCCCCAAACCCGGGCCACGACCCAAGTTTCTTGAATGCGCCAGATATACCAATTTTCATGGCGTCGAGGTTCTCCATAGCCCATCGGTAAGACCATATGAGATTGAGCCGGAACGCCTGCCGCTACATCGGCTTCGGTGAGAATCTGCTGATAAATGACCGCACTTCGTTCCTGGAGATATTGGTCTCCGGGGGTTTTTCCTGTGGCCATTGGGGAATGATAGGTTCCGCCCAGACTGATTACGGGATTATTCACTCCGTTGGGGTCGCGAATTACGAGTTTATAGGTGGCATATTGCGCCCGGATAGTGCCTTCTACTTGATAGTCGCGAGAGCCTTCTAACAGCGTACCCACGGTATAGTCCGGGGTGACGTAGAAGGTTTCCCAGAGGTGATTGTCGGCATGGTAGCTGTAATAGACGGGATGACTGGCTTGGACCGAGAAGGGGAGGGGAATTTGCTTGTGAGCGATCGCCCGTAAATGTTCCGGAGGACGATAGGAACTCAGACTCGGGGCCAGGGCCAGTCTCGCAAAGTTAAGCTGCATTCCCTCAGCGATCGCCTGATCATTCATGGGATTCGGAGTCCCCCACCAGATCCAGGCCACCGCACTCAATCCACTATTCCAAGTATTGCGATCGAACCCCCGACTTTCCGCCCCGCCCGAGGTTCCCCAACTCAGGCGCAAAGCCATATTGGTGGCATACCAGTCCAATAAGGCCGTCGCTAATTCCCGCAGTTCTGGAGTTTCAGCAAAATCATACAAATTGAGTAATCCCGCGATGCTGTAGCCGTAATAGGTGGACGAATGAAATTCTCCTTGGCCAATAGTGAGAAACTTGTCCAGTTGCGATCGCAACCAAGCCTCATTGGTTTCCGCCACATGGGGGAGTTCCACCGTCAATCCACTGCCATCCATCAGGGCCAAACCGGACGCCCGCTGCATAAACCCATGATTTTCTGTACCCCCTTCACTCCACTCCTCGACCCGAGAACGGCTTAACATACTTTGGTAAGACGCCTTTACCGCGTCCGGGAGACGGTGACGATGGAGGAAGAAAATCCGCACATCCAGCATACTGCGGAAATGATACAGGTCCGGGCGATCGCCTTCCAATTTTAACAACATATCCCAATTGGGTTGGGGTTCATAATTCTCCGGTAAACTGAGGCGGGCTAAAATAATAGGCAGCAAGTATTTATGAGGGTCGGGAATGTCGTTCCTGCGCCACCAGCGATCGCGTTCTTCGAGATTTGGACGGGCTATTCTTTGCCGAATTAATAAACTCCGCCGTTGAAATGCCACCTCCGTCGCATCTAAACTGGAATGGGGAGACAGGCGTTGGCTCTGGGTGCTTAGTTCGCGCAGTTCTTGTTTTTGTGCGCTTGTCCACGGGGTGAGATGTGCACGGGATTCAAGAGACTGGTTTTTCAAGGAAAGGCTGGTGCAACCATTCAGGGCGATCGCCAGAAATAGATTAACGACCCAATAACGCATTTGGATTAAAAAAAATAAAAGAGCAATCAGGGACAAGTCTGTGCCTATTTTAAAGGGGAAAGGGTGGATTTGCCTGAAGTCGCGCTATTTTTCCTCCCCGATCCCCAATCACTCAAATGGTGGGGATTTCACCCGGGATCACAGGTCCCGTTGATGGACTGCCCTTTGCGAAAGACCCTGATCCCTAACTCCCCCCCGGATGAGATCCCCGAGATCCACAACCCGTGGGAGGGAGACTCTGACCACTCAGGGATTCCAGCACAGAATTGGAAAAAAGGATAGACTGATTTTTAACAACAGACCTCAAAAAGCCCGGTCAAAGGTCCCCCTCTAATCCCCTGAAAAACCCCTCAATTCAAACTCTAGTGACTGACGGTAATCTATGCCTATCAAACCTACCAAAAACACCCCAAAAAAGTCATCGAATCTAGCTAATTCAGGCCATTATGCTGGATTTTTTAGCCGATCGCCGGATTTACTCTGTCTACTCGGGTTAGAGGGGAATTTTCAACAGATTAATCCCGTTTGGGAAGTCACCCTGGGATTCCAAGGCAAAGACCTCGAAAATCAGCCTTTTATCCACTGGGTGCATCCAGAAGACCGAGAGCAAACTGCCCGGGAAATGGCCAAGCTATCTGGGGAAATTGAACGGGTGAGGGTTCAAAATCGCTATCAGAGAAAAGATGGCGCTTATCAGTGGGTGGAGTGGGAAATCAGCCCGTCTCCCGAAGAAGGGGTGATCTATGGGTTGGGTCGAAAAATCCTGGACCCTAGCGATCGCCCTACTTTAGAACCGCCACAAACCCCCCACAACCGCCACAGCATCCCATCCCTACAAGACCGTTTGCGCCAGTATCAAGCCCTCGCCTCCCTCTCCCCCGTCGGCATCTTCCAAACCAATGCCGAGGGAAAAGCCCTCTATCTCAACCCAAAATGGTGTGAAATTGCCGGAATCTCCGCCCAAGAAGCAATGGGGTTTGGATGGACCCGGGCGATTCATCCTGAAGATAGCTCATTTGTGTTTGCTCAATGGTCTCAATTCGTCCAAAACCCCCTGGAATTTCGCATGGAATGCCGGATGCTGCGTCAAGATGGCAGCATCATTTGGGCCCTGGTTCAAGCGGTTCCTCAAACCGGAGACAATGGAGAAATCACCGGGTTTGTGGGAGCATTAACCGATATCAGCGATCGCAAACAAATCGAAGAGGCCCTAAAACAGGCCAACGAAGACCTGGAAAGCCGAGTCAGCGATCGCACGGCTGAACTCCAAGGGGCGATCGCCCAGTTACAAGGAGAAATCACCTCCCGGACCGAGGCAGAGGCAACCTTACAGAAAGAACGGGAATTCCTCAATGCCATGCTGAATAACCTCGCCGATGGCATTATCAGTTGTGACGCCAACGGCGTGATTACCCTGTTTAATCGCGCCACCCGAGAATATTGTGGACTCCCCGAAAGCCCCATCCCTGCGGAACAGTGGGCCGAGCATTACAGTATATATCGACCAGACGGGACCCTGATGCCGATGGACGAGATTCCTTTGTTTCGGGCTTTTTGTGGGGAAACCATTCAAAATGTGGAAGTGATCATCACCCCAAAACATCACAAGCATCGCACCCTCCTCGTTAGCGGTCAACCGATCATAGATTCCTTCGGGAACAAGCTGGGGGCCGTCATCGCCATGCGGGACATCACCGATCGCCAAGATGCCGAAGCGGCACTCCAGGAAAGCCAATCTCGCCTCAACAGTATCCTCAACTCCCTGGATGATATGGTTTGGTCCATTAATCCCAATACTTCCGAGGTCCTGTTTTTAAACCCCGCCACAGAAATCCTCTACGGACGTCCTCTCCAAGATTTCTATGAAAATCCCCTGATTTGGCGAGAGATGGTTCATCCCGAAGATAGCGATCGGGTCGATCGCTACAGTGCAGAAGTCATGGCAACCGGCACCAGCGAAGTCGAATATCGCTTGATCCGCAGCGATGGCACCATTCGCACCCTCCAAGCGCGGACGAGGCTGATTTATGACGCCAAGGGTCAAATCCTCCGCATGGATGGAATTGCTACGGACATCACCGATCGCAAAGAAGCCGAAAAAGAGCGGGAACGCCTCACCGCCGTCATTGATGCCACCCCTGATTTTGTCGGGTTCTGCGACATCCACGGGAAAGTTCTCTACATGAACCCCGCTGCCCGCCGGATCGTCGGCCTCACCGAACATGAAGATATCACCATCCGGCACGTTTCCGAATTTATTCCCCCAACCAGGCAAGAACTCATCAACACCCACGGGTTCCCCACCGCTGCCGAAACCGGCGTTTGGAGTGGAGAAACGGCTTTACTCCATCAAAACGGTTCGGAAATACCCGCCTTACAGGTCCTGATGAGTCATCGGTCCGAAAATGGCACCCTGGAATATTTTTCCACGATCATCCGGGACATCACCGATCGCAAACAAGCAGAAGAAAGCCTATTGCGTAACGCTTTGCAACTGGCTCAAGCTCAACAAGTTGCCCATATCGGGTCCTGGGAATTCGATCTCATCACCTATGAGGTGAATTGGTCCGATGAACTCTTACGCATTTATAAAATAGAGGAGGCACAATGGGTTCCGAGTTATGAAAAGTTTTTGCAACTGGTGCATCCCGAGGACCGTGAATCCCTCAAAACTCTAATTGAGGAGGCGATTGCTCAAGGGCTACCTTATGAACGGAAACACCGAATGCTGTTTCCCGATGGTTCTATCAAATTTATCTCCTCCAAAGGCCAACCGATTTTCAACGCCGAGGGCGAACTGATTAAACTCATCGGTACAGCCCATGATATCACCGAATATCATCAAGCCGAAGAAGCCTTGCGCCGCAGTGAAGAACTCTATCGGGCGATCGCTCGTAATTTCCCCAACGGTGGCATCTGCCTCTTTGATCAAGACTTGCGCTATACCCTCGTGGATGGACGGGAATTAGACGAAATCGG
>CAYUEH010000119.1:9280-11166 GCA_964442465.1 uncultured Laspinema sp.
GCCCTCAAACAGCGAGAAGAATACCTGCGCGGCATCCTAGAAAATATGCCCGTGATGATGAATGCCTTCGATATTGAAGGCAACTTTATCGCCTGGAACCGCGAATGTGAAAGAGTCACCGGCTATAGTGCTAGTGAAATCGTTAGCAATCCTGAAGCCAATGAACTCTTGTATCCCATAGAAGAAGAAAGAGCAGCGATGCTGGCTGAAATGGTTGAATTAGACAATCATTACCGCAATTGGGAACTGGACCTCACAGCCAAAGATGGCAGCATCAAAACCGTTGCTTGGTCCAATATTTCTAAACAATTTCCGATTCCCGGCTGGTCCGGATGGGGGATTGGCGTCGATGTGAGCGATCGCAAACAAGCGGAAAATGCCCTGCGCCAATCCGAAGCCGAATCCCGACAACTCGCCAATCGGGAACTCTTGATTAACCGCATCTCTAGTGATATTCGCAACTCCCTAGAGATGAGCATTATCCTGGAAACCGTCGTTCAACAGCTATACCAATTACTAGACCTTGAACGCTGTAGTTTTCTCTGGTATCGCTGCTGTAGTACCCCCGCCTTCTGGGAAATCGTCACCGAAGTAAAAGCCCCTGAACTCGACAATCGTATCGGTTTCTACCCCACTGACGGGAATCCCATCGAAGTAAAAATTGCCAACGGAGAACTGATTCGGTCCGATGATTTGACCTGTGAACCTGACCCAGCCTTGCAATCAGTTTATACCGACTGGGGATATCGAGCCATTGTCATCAACAGCATACAAACCTCATCGGGAGATATCGGTTGCCTCGTTTGCGGAACCCATCAGCAATCTCGCCATTGGCAAGACTGGGAAATAGAGTTGTTGCAAGCAGTAGCGGAACGGTTAGCGATCGCCCTGTATCAAGCAGACTTATACCGCCAAGCCCAAGATAGCGCCCGCCAAGCCCAAGAACAAGCCGAACGATTACAAACAACCTTACAGGAGTTACAACAAACCCAATCCCAACTGATCCAAACGGAAAAAATGTCCAGTTTAGGGCAATTAGTTGCGGGAGTCGCCCATGAGATTAATAATCCCGTTAATTTCATCCACGGCAACCTCACTCATTTGAGCAACTATACAGAGGATTTGCTGAGTATCATTAATTTGTATCAGGAAACCTATCCCGCCCCTGATGCCGAACTGGAAGAGGCAATTACCGACCTAGAATTGGACTATATTACCGAAGACTTGCCCAAAATTCTCGCTTCCATGAGAATGGGAACCGATCGCATCCGTAAAATTGTCTTAAGTTTACGCAACTTCTCCCGCCTAGACGAAGCGGACATGAAAGAAGTGGACCTGCATGAAGGGATAGAGAATACGCTCTTAATTTTGCAGAATCGGTTCAAAACCAAAGGCGATCGCCATAGCGTAGAACTCATCAAAGAGTATGGGAAATTGCCCTTAATTGAATGCTATGCGTCCCAGATGAATCAAGTTTTGATGAACATTATTAACAATGCGATGGATGCATTAGAAAGCAACCCATCAGAAACCCTACCCACCATTCGGATTAGCACCGAAGTTCGAGGCGATCGGGCCATCATCCACATCGCCGACAACGGACCGGGCATGACCGAACAAACCAAATCCCGCCTCTTCGACCCCTTCTTCACCACCAAACCCGTCGGCAAAGGAACTGGGCTCGGATTAGCCATCAGCTATCAAATCGTAGTAGAAAAACACAACGGTATTTTAGACTGCATCACCGCCCCGGGCAAAGGCAGCGAATTCATCATCCAAATCCCCATTGTTCAGAGGAGAAATTAACCTCATTTCATGGGACTCACAGCCTAAAGGCTGGGGCTACACGAACAAAGCCCGCCTGCGCGGGCTCATCCATAAAACCC